>JBBIHX010000012.1:21279-36908 GCA_037446815.1 Caldilineae bacterium
GTGCGGCGCGTAAGGGCAGGGCTGAGACCTGCCCCACTGCCCCTACCTATGCGTCCGCCCTCAGGACTCCGCCTCGCGCTCGGCCCCCTTGTAGCGGCCCTGGAACGCCTCCATCAGCGCCTTGCGCTGCTCGGGCGAAAGGGTCTCTTCTTTGGACACGCTCCGCAGAAAGTCCTTCAACTGCTTCTCGGTGAGCACCGGCACATCGGGGTTCTGCACGGTCAGTTCGGCGCGCGGCGACGAGAACACCACGGCCCCGTGCACGGGCACCTCCACATCGGGCAGCACGCGAGCCACGAACTTCCGCGCCGCGTCCACCAGCGCCTTCAGGTCCCGCGACGGGTTCCCCAGCGACTCGGTGCCGAAGAACCCGAACAGTCGGCGGAACGTGAAGGGATGTTTCCACCGATTGCCGTTGACGATAATCCGCCCGTCCTGCGGCTTGACCAGGAACACGATGACGCCGGAAGGCCCCACCACCGCATGGGGCACCGGCCCCGTGTAGTTGAACAGCGTGAACTTGTTGCTGAACCCCTTCAGCCCGCGCGTCAGCACCTGATCGGCGCGGGGCTCCTTGATCCACTGGTTGGCGTTGTACACGCCGATGTTGGATACGGTGAATCCGATGACAAGGCAACCCAACGATACCAAGAAGAGTTGCGGCGAGAAGGACACCACGAACCCCACCAGGAGAATCAGCAAGCCGATGAGGCTCGCCCGCTTCCCCAACTTGGCGCGCGTGGCAATCAACTGTTCGTCGGTTACGACCTTCATCTATCCTCTCCCGAGATGCCCATGCGTTCGGACACCCCCTGCTTGATCTGCTCCACAATCTTGCCGTTCACCGCCCGCTCGGCCACGCGGATAGCGTTGCAGATGGCCTTGGCGTTGGAGCGGCCATGGGCGATAATCACCACGCCGTCCACACCCAGCAGCGGCGCGCCGCCATACTCCGCGTAGTCCAGGCGGTGCTTCACGGCGCGGAACGCCGGCTTGGCTAACAGCGCCCCCAGCATCGCCACCTTGCGCCGCCGAATCTCCTCGCCGATGATGCCCAGCATCAGCCCGGCAGCTCCCTCGGCCAACTTGATGATGACATTCCCCGTGAACCCGTCGGTAACCACCACATCGGCCATGCCCGCGGGGATATCCTTGCCCTCCACATTGCCGATGAAGTTCAGGTTGCTCGCCTTCAGGAGTTCAAACGCCTCCTGCACGAGCATGCTTCCCTTACCCGGCTCCTCGCCGTTGGAGACGATGCCTACTTTGGGGTTGGCCACGCCCAGCACCCGCTCGGCGTAGATACTGCCCATGATGCCAAACTGCTGGAGGTAGAGCGCCTTGCAGTCCGTGTTCGCGCCGATGTCCAGGATGAACGTGAACCCCTTCTGCGTGGGGAAGACGGTGGACAAGGCGGGCCGCTTGATGCCTGGGATGCGGCCCAGCCGGAACAGCGCCGCCGCCAGCACGCCGCCGGAATTCCCCGCCGACATGAAGGCGTCGGCCTCGCCGCTCTTCACCAGGTTCATCCCCACGACCATAGACGAGTCCTCTTTCGCCTTCACCGCTTCGGCGGGGTGCTCGTCCATCTCAATCACCTGGCTGGCGTGGCGGAATTGAACTTTGTCGGCGGGAAGGGTGTATTTTTCCAAAAGGGGTCTAACCCTCTCTTCCTGGCCGACCAGGATGATGTCGGCCGAACCGTCGGCCAAATAGGCCTGAACGCCCTGGATGACCACTTCGGGGGCATAGTCGCCGCCCATCGCGTCCACGACAATTCTCATGGGGTGCCTCCTGGTGAGATTGCCCGGGAACAAGGGGCTTACTCGGATTGTAGTGGATTTTTCTCCAGTTGACAACTGGGGCTACGCGGGGTATAATGAGTGCCAAAGCCCGCGTGGTGGAATTGGCATACACAGCAGGTTGAGGGCCTGTGCCGGTGACGGCGTGGAGGTTCGAGTCCTCTCGCGGGCACCTTCATGCGCGACCGTTGCGACCGTGGGCCAGACGAGGTCGCGTGCGCCGTGGGCCATTCGGTTCCAACGTCCATGGAGCCGAGTCCGAAACCCTACAAGACCCATTCGGTTGCAGAGTGTGTTGGTGGCTGTCATCGCGAGGGCACGCAGTGCCCGAAGCAATCTCGGCAAACTGTCATTCTGAGCCGCGAAGCGGCGAAGAATCTCGCCGGCCGTGACGTTTTGCCTTCGGCGCGGCACACGGGGCAGGAAGGCAGTGCGTAGGACAGGCCAACACTGTTTGGGACCAGGTCAAATTCCGAGCACTTGGCGACAAGACCTTGACAGGAGCCTGTAAACCTTATATAATGGCCCTTGTTGAGGTCATCACAAATCGGTATATCCTGCGAGGATTGGAGTGCCAATGGGGGTAATCTCCAGTTGCTGCTCCAGCACAGGTGTGTGTCGTGCGCTATGACAGCGCATTCTTGCCTGCCTCGCAGATTTTTTGTAACTTCTGGCCGGTGAAGGGAGGTGATCGGACAAGACATACCTCGTGCAGCGGCTAGGTCGCTGCCAATCTCCGCACAGTGTGTGCAGTTGGGACCCCAGGATTCTGGCCCCTTGGGCCAACCATGTTGAGGAGGAGAGGTGTTTATGAAAACCGCGAAGTATGTCGGATTGATCGTGCTGGTCGCCATGCTGGCGAGCCTGTTGGCGGGCTGCGGCGGCGGCGGCGCCAAGACCATCAAGATCGCCATCATCGCCCCCATGACCGGCGACGTGGGCACCTTCGGGGCGTCCACCCGTGATGGCGCAGTCCTCGCCTTTGAGGAGTGGAACGCCAAGGGCGGCGTCCTCGGCAAGAGGATTGAGTGGGTTGTCGCCGACGGCCGTTGCGACCCCCAGGAAGCCCGCAACGCGGCCAACAAGGTGATTGACCAGGACAAGGTCAAGTTCATCGTGGGCGAGGTCTGCTCCAGCGCCTCCATCCCCGTCTCCGAGGTCGCCAACGAGAAGAAGGTCCTGCAGATTAGCCCGACGTCCACCAACCCCAAGGTAACGACCTTTGCCGACGGGTCCACCAAGCCCTTCACCTTCCGCGCCTGCTTCATTGACCCGTTCCAGGGCACCGTGATGGCCAAGTTCGCCTTGGAGAACCTGAAGGCCAAGACGGCGGCCGTCCTCCTGGACCAGGGCAACGACTACGTGCGCGGCCTGGCCGAGTACTTCCGCGATGCCTTTGAGAAGGGCGGCGGCAAGGTCGTCGTCTGGGAGACCTACACCAAGGACGACACCGACTTCTCGGCCATCCTGTCCAAGGTCGCCGATGCTAAGCCCGACTTCCTGTTCCTGCCCGACTACTACAACAAGGTGAACCTCATCGCCAAGCAGGCCAAGGAGAAAGGCATCACCGCGGTGATGGGCGGCGGCGATGGCTGGGACTCTGAGGAGTTGGATGTGGCGGCGGTGGACGGCGGCTTCTTCAGCAACCACTACGACGCCGCGGACCCGCGCCCCATCGTCCAGTCCTGGCTCAAGACCTACGGCGCCCGCTACGGCGGCAAGGTCCCCGATGCCCTGGCGACCCTTGCCTACGACGCGGCCAACATGCTCGTAACTGCCATCAAGAACGCCAACAGCGACGACCCGGAGAAGGTGCGCGTCGCGCTGGAGAAACTCACCTTTGAGGGCGTCTCCGGCAAGATCACCCTGGACGCGCAGCACAACCCGATCAAGTCGGCCGTCGTCATCTCCGTCAAGGACGGCAAGAAGTCCTACATGGCCACGGTGAACCCGTAGGCTCGTTCGCACCCTGCGCAGGGGGCGGAGCGCTTCCGCCCCCTGCGAACGAGGACCCTATGCACATCTTTGGGCCACCAGCACCTCGGAGTCTCTGTTCAGGAGATTTGGCATGAAGCGTACTGTGAGATCATTGGCTCTGTTCCTTGGGGGGATTGCCCTGGGCCTTGCTGCGGCGGGCCTGTTTTTGCTTCTAAACTCCTCCATCACCCCCCAGGAAATAGAAGCCTGGGACAAAGATGGCATCGTTCCCGGGCTTGTGATGCAGGCCGGATCCATCGGGTTTGGCGTCTGGTTCCTCTACCTGGTCGGGCTCATCACGCGCGCTCAGATTCGCAAGCAGGCTGGTGCCGGGTTCGGCAAGATCGCCCGTTCGGTGGCGGGCAACGCACTCATGATTCTGCTGGGATTGTGGTTCCTGTGGCGGATGCTGATTCAGCACCCCGAAGGCGTGCTCATCAACCCGACCCTGTTCGCCCAGTACGTCGTGGATGGGATCCGCCTGGGCTTTGTGTACGCGCTCATCTCGCTGGGCTATACCATGGTGTACGGGATCGTCCGCCTCATCAACTTCGCCCACGGCGATGTGTTCATGGTCGGCGCCTTCGCCAGTTTCTACGCCATCAAGGCAATGCGCCTGCACCTTCTCCCGGCCAAACTCTTTCCGTCCCTCTCGCCGTGGGTGGCCATTACCATCGGCACGGTCTTGGTGATCCTGCTCTCCATGGCCGTGTGCGCGCTGCTGGCCGTGGTCATTGAGCGGGTCGCCTACAAGCCGTTGCGCAACGCGCCGCGCATCGCTGCCCTCATCACCGCCATCGGCGTCTCGTTCTTCCTGGAATACTTCTCGTCGCTGCCCGAGGTCTTCACCTCCAACTACATTATCTACGAGCAGCCGTTCAAGGTCGTCAGTTGGAAGATCGGGGGCGTGCAGTTTTCCAACGTTACGGTGATCATCATCCTGGTCTCCATCCTGTTCCTGCTCCTGCTGCGCTGGATTGTGTACAACACCAAGACGGGCAAGGCCATGCGCGCCACATCGTGGGACAAGCCCACCGCGCGCCTCATGGGCATTGACGTGGACGCCGTCATCACCAAGACCTTCGCCATCGGCGCGGCGCTGGCAGGAGCGGGCGGCGTCCTGTACGCCATCGCCTACCCGCAACTCATCGTGTTCATGGGCATCATGCCCGGCCTCAAAGCCTTCGTGGCCGCGGTGTTGGGAGGCATCGGCAACCTCAACGGCGCGTTCGTCGGATCCCTCATCATGGGCCAGGCCGAGATGCTCAGCGCGGGCTATATCCTGACGCCCATGCGCGACGCCATCGCCTTCACCATTCTCATCATCGTGCTCCTGATTCGGCCCACCGGCATCTTCGGCGAGCCGGAGGGCGAAAAAGCCTAGGCCCGTGGCTACCCGCCGCGCAAACCCTGCGGCGGGTTGTACAGAGGTCCGTGGATTCACGACATCCGTTCTCACCAGAAATCGGCACACCGGAGACAGGTTATGAAGAGAAGGTTTGAGTTTCTAGGAGCGTCTTGGCTCTTCTGGGTCGGCGCGATAGTCGTGTATGCGGTGGTGCAGGTGCTGTTCAGCACTAACGTCATCACCGACTACATGAAGACCGTCATCCAACTCGGCTGCGTCATGACCATCGTCAGTTTGGGCCTGAACCTCATCTACGGGTTCAACGGCCAGTTCTCGCTGGGACAGTGGGGCTTCTACGCCATCGGCGCCTACGCCTCGGCGGACATCACGTACCGGTACGCCGCGAAGGTCAGCATCCCCCTGGACCTGGGGTTCGCCACCTTTGACGCAGGCAAAATCGCCATCTTCTTGGTGGCCATCGCCTTCGGCGCGCTGCTGGCCGGGGTTATCGCGTACCTGTTCGGGCTGCCGGTGCTCAAAATGGGCGGCGACTACTTCGGCATCGCCACGCTGGGGTTCACCATCGTGGTCAAGGTGCTGGCCGACAACACCGACACCATCCTGCCCTTCCCCGAGATGAAAGGCGCGCGCGGCATGGTGGGCATCCCGCGCCTCACCACGTGGTTCTGGTCGTTCTTCCTGCTGGTGCTGTGCATCATCATCCTGCGCAACATCCTGCACTCCTCCACGGGGCGGGCCATCGTGTCCGTGCGCGAGAACGAGATCGCCGCCAAGGCCATGGGCATTGACACGGTCAAGTACAAGACCCTGTCCTTCGTCATCGGCGGCATCTACGCGGGGCTGGCCGGGGGCATCTACGCGCACCTGTACGCCTTCCTGCACCCCAGCCTGTTCCACTTCATCAAGTCTTTTGACCCGATGATCATCGTCGTCTTCGGCGGCCTGGGGTCCATCACGGGCACCATCGTGGCGGCCTTCGCGTGGGCATTCTCGCTGGAGGGGCTGCGGATCATCTTGCCGTCCGGAGCGGAGGCGTGGCGGTACATCATCTACCCCATCGCGCTGCTCCTCATCATGCTGCTCAGGCCGCAGGGCCTGCTGGGCGGCGTGGAATGGGGGTTCCTCAAGCCCATCGTGTGGCCGGCCCGGAAGTTTGACACCGGCGCGCCCACCGTTGAAACCGCTGGTCAGGAGGCAGTCTGATGGGCCCGCTATTGCAGGTAGAACGTTGCACGAAATACTTCGGCGGCCTGCGCGCCGTCTGCAACTTTGACATCACCGTCAACCAAGGCCAACTGGCCGGCCTCATCGGCCCCAACGGCGCGGGCAAAACCACCGTGTTCAACATGATTACCGGCCTGTACACGGTAACCGACGGCGACATCCTGTTTGACGGCAAGAGCATCGTCGGCATGCCCCCGCACGCCATCGCCCAACTGGGCATCTCGCGCACGTTCCAGAACATCCGCCTGTTCCCCAACCTGTCGGTGCTGGACAACGTGCGCACGGCCTACCACACCCACGCGGGCTACGGCATCCGCGACGCCATCTTCCGCACGCCACACTTCTGGCGCAAGGAAAGGGAACTCACCGAGCGGGCGCAGGAATTCCTGGCCGTGTTCAACCTGGCCGACCGCCAGGATGAGATCGCCAAGAACCTGCCCTACGGCGAGCAGCGTCGGCTGGAAATCGCCCGCGCCCTGGCCACCAGCCCGCGACTGCTCCTGCTGGACGAGCCTGCCGCCGGCATGAACCCGAAAGAAGTGGTCAACCTGATGGACCTGATTCACTTCATCCGCGACAAGTTCTCGCTGACCATCCTGCTCATTGAGCACCAGATGCGCGTGGTGATGGGCATCTGCGAGGAGATCACCGTCATGGACTTCGGCGAGGTGATCGCCCGCGGCACGCCCGCCGAAATCCAGAACAACCCGCGCGTCATTGAAGCCTATCTCGGCCGCGGCGCTGCGGCTCGGCTAGGGGGATTGCGCCATGCTTCTTGAAGTTGAAAACCTCAACGTATACTACGGAGCCATTCACGCCCTCCAAGGCATCTCCTTCCACGTGGAAGAGGGCGAGATCGTAACCCTCATCGGCGCCAACGGGGCCGGCAAGTCCACCACGCTCAACACCATCTCGGGCATCCTGCGCCCGCGCGAAGGCTCCATCCGCTTCAAGGGCCAGGAACTCACCCGCATGCGCGCCCACGACATCGTCCGCCTGGGCATTGTCCAGGTCCCCGAGGGCCGCAAAATCTTCGCCACCCTCACCGTCGCCGAGAACCTGGACATGGGCGCCTACACCCGCACCGATGCGCGCGAAATCGCCCGCAGCCGCGAGCGCGTCTTCGCCTCCTTCCCGCGCCTGAAAGAGCGCCTCAACCAGTTGGGCGGCACCCTGTCGGGCGGCGAGCAGCAGATGCTGGCCATGGGCCGCGGACTCATGTCGCGCCCCACGCTCCTGCTCCTGGACGAGCCGTCCATGGGCCTGGCGCCCATCCTGGTGGAGGAAATCTTCTCCATTATCCAGGAGATCAACTCCCAGGGCACCAGCATCCTCCTCGTGGAGCAGAACGCCAATATGGCCCTGTCCATCGCCCACCGAGGCTACGTGCTGGAGACGGGCAAGATCGTGCTGGAGGGCACTGCGCAGGAACTGCGAGATAACCCGCAGGTCAAGAAGGCGTACCTAGGCGAAGCCTAGTTTCACCGGAACCCGAAACCCAAGCCCCGGTGAAACGCCGGGGCTTTTTCGTGGAGCGAGGCATGGCAGCACCGATTGCGCTAACCGAACACACCTACCTGCTCCCGTCCGGCTCCAACAGCGGCCTCATCGTCGCCGATGGCAAGGCCATCATCGTGGACGCCGGACTGGACGCCGATACGGCCCGCCGCGTCGCGAAGGCCGTCGCCGACCTGCGCGCGCAGCCCGTGGCGCTCCTGCTCACCCATGCCCACGCCGACCACTTCGGCGGCGCCGCGGCCATCGCCGAGCGATTCGGCATCCCGGTCTACGCCCCCGCGCTGGAAGCCGCCGTCGTGGAGAACCCGTACTTGGAGCCGCAGTTCCTGTTCTCGGGCGCGGCCCCCGTGCCCGAACTCCTGGGCAAGTTCACGTTGGCCACGCCCTGCCGCGTCAGCGCCCTGGTGGAACCCGGCCCGCTGGAGGTGGGTGGCGTCTCCGTGGAGGTCGTGGCGTTACCCGGCCACGCGCCGAATCAGGTGGGCTACGCCTTCGGCGAGACGCTGTTCTGCGGCGACGTGTTCTTCCCGAGCGAGACCCTGGCCAAGCACCCGATACCGTTCTGCGCCGACGTGGGCCGCGCCCTGGATACGTTACAGCGCCTGCCGGGCATGCCCTACGGCCAGTTTGCCCCTGGGCACGGGCCTGCGCTGACCGACCCTGCCGCCGAGTGCCGCGCCAACGCCGACCGCCTCCTCGCCATCGCCGACATCATCCTGCGGGCGTGCGCCGTGCCCATGTCCACCAGCGACCTGGTGAAGGCGGTCATGGACGCCCTCGGCGCAACGCTGAACCAGATCGCGCAATACTGCCTGGCCCAGACCACCGTCCTGGCCTGCGCCGCCTGGCTTCGGGCCGCGGGCCGGCTGGACGTCGTTTTCGCCGACAACCGAATGCTGTGGGCGCGATCCACGGCGTAGAGATGAATGCAAGAATGATAGAAGGCGCGATAACGTGCGACGCACCTCGGAGGTGCGTCGCACGTTGGGCAGCCCCTATTCGCGTGGACGCGTGTTACTCGCGGATGCGGTCCCGTCGGAATGATCAGCGTTCGGCGCGGCATCACGGAGCAACGGGATTGCCGCGGCGGTAGAGACCGGCAGACCTTGGAACCCGTAGCAATCGCTCGGACTCGGTTCCAAAGTCTGTTGGTAACCGTCATTCTGAGCGGCGAAGCCGCGAAGAATCTCGCCCTTCACCCCAGCCCTCTCCCGAAGGGCGAGGGCGTATCGCCTTCGGCTCAGCATGACAGAGCGGGGAGGCGGCGTGCGGGGCAGACCAACACAAGATGAAACCGTATCCGTTCGCGCGGTTGCTTGACAATCGTGAAGACTGTGGTATACTTGGCGTGCGTCCCGGACGCGCCGGCTGGCCCGATCCGGCACCCACGATGAATTCTATCGGGCACAGGCTCCGACGGCGCAGTCTCCTCGTCGCAACGATGCGGCATTCACCGATGTTGCCGATTCGCGGGAATCGGAATCCAGATTCAGGACTCTGTGTCTGGGACACGACGGTTGCTCTGGTTTCTCTGTCGTGAGAGGAGGTGATGCCCAAAGGTTACCCTGGCTTTCCGAGGAAACCGGTTACCCCATTCAGTATCGTAGAGGAGGAGAGACAGCATGTTAGGGAAACACAAGTGGCTAACCGTGCTTCTTGTCGTTGTGACGGTCGTAACCATGCTCGGAGCCTGCGGCGCCAAGCCTACGCCCACGGCGCCCCCGCCGTATCAGGCCAAGCCCACACCGACGCCCGAGCCGACGACCCCACCGGAACCGACCAAGGCTCCCCTGAAGATCACCGTGGCGACGGATGCCACCTGGCCCCCGTTTGAGATGGTGGATGAGACAACCAAGGAGTTCGTCGGGTTTGACATTGACCTGATGAAAGCCATCGCCGCCGAAGCGGGGTTTGAGGTGGAATTCGTCAACGTGGCGTGGGACTCGCTGTTGGCGGGCATGGCCACCGGCCAGTACGACGCCGCCATCTCGGCCATGACCATCACCGAGGAGCGCAAGCAGCAGTTTGACTTCTCGGAGCCGTACTACAACGCCGGCCAACTCATCGCCGTCCGCGCCGATGACACCCGCATCAACGGCCCGGCCGACTTGGCGGGCAAGGTCGCGGGCGCCCAACTCGGTACCACCGGCGCCATGGAGATTGAGAAAATCCAGGGTGCCACCCTCAAGAACTACGACACCGTGGACCTGGCCTTCCTGGACCTCATCAACGGCCAGATTGACGCCGTGGTGGCCGACAACCCGCTGGTAACCGGCTATGTGGCCAAGTACGCCGGCAAGATCAAGGCCGTCGGCAAGCCGTTCACCGATGAGTTCTACGGCATCGCCGTGCGGAAGGGCGCTCCGGAAATCCTGGAGGCCATCAACAAGGGCCTCAAGGCGGTCATGGACAAGGGGATCATCGCCGAACTGGAGAAGAAGTGGCTTGCGGCCGCTCCAGCCGCGGAAGTTCCCCCGCCCGATCCGACCAAGAACAGCCTTGTCCGCTACATTGAGAAGGTGGACGACTACACGGTCAAGATCTACCTGAACCGGCCGGACGTCGCCTTCACCCAGAAACTGGCGTTCAACGCCTTCTCGTTCCTCAGCCCGGAGGTCATCAAGAAGTTCAACGGCGGCGGAGACCTGTTCAAGAACCCCGTCGGCACCGGCCCGTTCATGCTCAAGGAATGGGTCCCGGATGACCACATCACGCTGGCAGCGAACCCCAACTACTGGGGCGGCGCGCCCAAACTCAAGAACCTGGTCTTCCGCGTCGTGAAGGAAGCGCCTGCCCGGCTGTTGGAACTCCAGGCCGGCACCGTGGACGGGCTGGACAACCTGGCCCCGGACGACTTCCCGACCGCCCAGGCCGACCCGAACCTGCAGGTCTTCCCGCGTCCCCCGTTCAACATCGGCTACCTGGGCATCAACCGCGCGCACGAGCCGTTTGACAAAGTGGAAGTGCGCCAGGCCATCGCCCACGCCATCAACAAAGAGGCCATCGTGAAGGCGCTGTACCCGCCCACGGCCATGGCGGCCAGCCAGTTCGTCCCGCCGCCGGTCTTCGGCCACTCCAAAGACCTGAAGGACTACCCGTATGACCCAGACAAGGCGAAGGAACTGTTGGCGAAGGCAGGCTTCCCCAACGGCTTCAAGACCACGCTGTGGGTCATGCCCGTGTCCCGCGGCTACTACCCCACGCCGGCCAAGGTGGGTGAGGCGATCCAGGCCGACCTGAAGAAAGTCGGCATTGAGACCGAGATCGTAACCTACGACTGGGGCGTGTACCTGGACAAGGTAGCCGCCGGCGAGGCCGACCTGTTCATGCTGGGCTGGATGGCCGACTACGCCGACGCCACCAACTTCCTGGACGTCTTCTTCGGCAAGGGTGCGGACCAGTCCTTCGGCCCCACCTTCCCGGAGATCGTAGAGATTCTGGACAAGGGCGCCAGCACCATGGATCCCGCCGAGCGCCAGAAGATCTACGACCAGGCCAACCAACTCATCCACGACCTCGTGCCGGCGGTGCCGGTGGTGCACAACAGCAGCGGCCTCGTCTTTAGCAAGGCCGTCAAGGGCGTGCTCCCCAGCCCGCTGTCGCTGGAAGACTACTCCACCGCCGAGGTGGCCGGCAAGGACACGCTCATCTTCGCCCGCAGCGGCGACTCGGTGGGCCTGGACCCGGCCGATGAGACCGATGGCGAGTCCTTCATGGTCTGCCAGCAGATCCTGGAAGGCTTGCTCGGCTTCAAGCCCGGCACCGTGGAAGTTATCCCCGTCCTGGCCGAGAAGTACGAAGTCTCTGCGGACGGTCTGGAGTGGACCTTCCACCTGCGCAAGGGCGTGAAGTTCACCGACGGCACCGACTTCAACGCCGATGCGGTGATCTTCAACTTTGAGCGCTGGTGGGACAAGGCCAATCCGTACCATGTCGGCCATACGGGCGACTTCTTCTACTGGTCCTACTTCTTCGGCGGCTTCAAGGGAGAGTAGGCCCAATACGTAACTCTGGACAGACCTCCGAGGTCCCCCGTGCCTCGGAGGTCTGGTCCCCTGATGGAGGCGAGGGTGACCCGTTACATTGCACAGAGACTTGTTCTGCTTGTGCCGGTGCTGCTCGGCATCTTGGTAATCACGTTCTCCATGCTTCGCCTCATTCCGGGCGACCCCGCCCGCATCATGCTGGGGGAGCACGCCACCGAGGAATCCATCGCGCGATTCCGCGAGGCCATGGGCCTGGATGACCCCATCCACGTGCAGTTCTGGCGCTATCTCACCAACATCCTCCACGGCGACCTGGGCCGCGCCATCCGCACCAACGAGAAGGTAACCGTGGAACTCATGCAGCGCCTCCCCGCCACGGTGGAACTCACGTTCGGGGCCATGTTCCTCGCCTGCCTCATCGGCATCATCGCGGGCATCATCTCCGCCTACTACCACAACAGCGTCATAGACTTGGGCACCATGGTGGGGGCGCTTGTCGGCGTGTCCATGCCCGTGTTTTGGCTGGGCCTCATCCTGATGTTCATCTTCGGCTTCAAACTCAAGTGGCTTCCGCCGTCGGGCCGCCTCACCGTGGGCGTGGAACTCCAGAGCCTGACGGACTTCTTCCTGGCGGGCGCGGCCGAAGGCACGTGGCTCTACAAACTCAAGCCCATCACCGATTTCCTGTCCAACTTCTACATCCTCACCGCCGTTCTCACCGGCAACGGCAAGGCGCTGTGGGACACGGTGAAGCACCTCATCCTGCCGTCGCTGGCGCTGGGCAGCATCCCCGCCGCCATCATCGCCCGCATGACCCGCTCCAGCCTGCTGGAGGTCCTCGGCGAGGACTACATCCGCACCGCGCGGGCGAAAGGGCTCGCCGAGCGCGTGGTCCTCTTCGGCCACGCCATGAAAAATGCCTTCCTGCCCATCATCACCGTTGTCGGCCTCCAATTCGGGTCGCTGCTGGGCGGCGCCATCCTCACCGAGACCATCTTCTCGTGGCCGGGCATGGGAAGGCTCGTCGTGGACCGCATCCTGGCGCGGGATTACCCCGTCGTGCAGGGGGCCGTCCTGGTGATCGCGCTCATCTTCGTCATCGTGAACCTGCTGGTGGACATCTCATACGCATACCTGGATCCTCGCATCCGGTACGGGAGTTAGGCCATGGCCGACGTACCTGAATCCATCCCAACCGCAAAGACGCGCGCCGCGGAGTTGCAACTCCCGCCGCAGACGACCCTGTACCTGGACGCGCTGCGCCGCCTGGTGCGCAACCGCCTGGCCATCGCCGGCATGGTCATCCTGGGGCTCCTGCTCATCTGCGCCATCTTCGCCGAGCAACTGGCCCCCTACGACCCCATCGCCCAGGAACTGCTCCTGCGGCGCCAGCCCCCGTCGGCCCAGCACTGGATGGGCATGGACGAGGTGGGCCGCGACATCCTGAGCCGCGTCATCTTCGGCGCCCGCATCTCGCTGCAAATCGGCGTCGTGTCCGTCTCCCTGGCCATCGTCGTCGGGGCGCTGCTGGGCGCCATCGCCGGCTACAAGGGCGGCTGGGTGGATGACCTCATCATGCGCATCATGGATATCCTGCTGGCGTTCCCCAGCCTGCTGCTGGCCATCGCCGTGGTGGCCATCCTCGGCCCGGGGCTGATGAACATGCTGTACGCCATCGCCTTCGTGTCCATCCCCGTGTACGCCCGCATCGTCCGCGCGTCGGTGCTGTCGGTGAAGGCGCAGGACTACATCCTGGCGGCGCGGGCCATCGGCGTGCCGTCCACGCGCATCCTGTTCCGCAACGTCTTGCCCAACTGCCTCACGCCGCTCATCGTGCAGGGCACGCTGGGCATCGCCACGGCCATCCTGGACGCCGCAGGCCTCAGTTTCCTGGGCCTGGGTGCTCGGCCCCCGACGCCCGAATGGGGCGCTATGCTGGGCCAGGGCCGCGGCTCCGTATTCACCGCGCCCCACATCGTCATCTTCCCTGGCCTAGCCATCATGATGACCGTCCTCGGGTTCAACCTGCTGGGCGACGGCCTGCGCGACGCCCTGGACCCCAGACTGCGAATCTAACCACTCCAAGAGTTGGGAGGTGCACGAGTGCCTGACGTTGAGAGACTAGAGAGAACCATAGAAACACGGACAGCAGCCGCGCCGCTCCCCAAGGAGCGCGAACGATTTGACACCTGGTGGCTGCTGGTCATCGCGGTTATCTGCGTCGTAGCCCTGCTGGTCTTCGCCAAGCCGGACCCGTTCATGCGAATCGTTCTGTTCCTGCGCGACGGCATCGGCGTTACCGTTCGCATCACCGTGATCTCATTCGCCTTCATCCTTGTGGTCGGACTCATCGGCGGCCTGGGGCGGCTGGCGAAGAACTGGCTCATCCACGGCATCGCGTCCCTGTACGTAGAGATCATCCGCGGCATCCCGCTGCTCGTGCAGTTGCTGTTCCTTTACTTCGCCTTCCCACAGGTGCTGGACACCGTGGGCGCGTGGCTGATGAAACTCTCGCCCGCGCTCCACGGCCCGGGCAAGTGGCTGGTGGACGTGAAGCCCGACCCCTTCGTCATGGCCGTGGCCGGCCTCACCATCTGCTACGGCGCGTACATGTCGGAAATCTACCGCGCCGGCATCCAGAGCATCTCCAAAGGCCAGATGGAAGCAGCCCGCTCCCTGGGCATGTCCTACTTCCAGGCCATGCGCTACGTCATCCTGCCCCAGGCGGTGCGAGTTATCCTGCCCCCGGTGGGCAACGAGTTCGTGGCCCTGCTCAAGGACTCGTCGCTGGTATCCGTGGTCGCCGTGTCCGACATGACCCGCCGCGGACGCGAATTCATGTCCAGTTCGTTCATGTCGCTGGAAACCTGGACTATGGTCGCGCTGCTCTACCTGGTCATGACGCTGTTCGCGTCGCGGATCGTAGCCTTTATAGAAAGGAAGACCGCCTTTGCAAAGTGAGATTATCATCATTCAGGGAGCCGTAAAACGATTCGGGCGGGTGGAAGCCCTGCGCGGGGTAGACCTGACCGTGCGCCGAGGCGAGGTCGTCGTCATCATCGGCCCCAGCGGGTCCGGCAAGTCCACGCTCCTGCGCTGCATCAACCACCTGGAGAGCCTGGACGAGGGGTGCATCATCGTGGACGGCATCCCGCTGACCCAGGCCGAGAATATCAACAAGGTGCGCGCCGAAGTGGGCATTGTGTTCCAGCAGTTCAACCTGTTCCCGCACCTGACGGCGCTGGAGAACATCACCCTGGCGCAGCGCGTGGTGCGCAAGCGCTCCCGCGAGGAGTCGGAGCGCATCGCCCTGGAACTCCTCAAGAAGGTGGGCATCCCGGAGAAGGCCCACGCGTACCCGGCCCAACTGTCCGGCGGGCAGCAGCAGCGCGTCGCCATCGCCCGCGCCCTGGCCATGCAGCCGAAAATCATGCTGTTTGACGAGCCGACGTCGGCCCTGGACCCGGAGATGATCAAAGAGGTGCTGGATGTGATGCTGGCCCTCGCCAAAGAGGGGATGACCATGGTGGTGGTGTCGCATGAGATGGGATTCGCCCGCGCCGCCGCCGACCGCATCATCTTCATGGACGAGGGCCAGATTGTGGAGGAGACCACGCCCGAACTCCTGTTCACCGCGCCCAAGCACGAGCGAACGAAACTGTTCCTGAGCAAGATTCTGCACTAGAGAACGGGGCAAAGATACGGCGCGGAGTGTCTGAAAGCCGCGCAAGGCTAAAGCCGCCGCGCTGAGGG
>JBBIHX010000013.1:0-35528 GCA_037446815.1 Caldilineae bacterium
GCAACCCCATTATACTCGGGAGGTGCAGCGCTCTCATATAATCAATCTCACGCCCTGGGGATTGCTTCGGGCGCTGCGCGCCCTCGCAATGACAGCCCCATGCGTAATTCGCGCGGGAGGGATTCTTCGCGGCCCACGGTGTCATCTAGCGCGGCTTGGCCGCCGGGGGCTGTTGACGCCGGAGCAGACCTCCCGTATAATGCCCATGCGTGCGGCGGCAATGGGTAGAGACGGTGGAGGGAGACCCAAATGGCGAGGATCGTGCTCATCTCGGACGACCTGGAACTATCCCGTGAGGTGGCCCAGCGTCTGGAGGACAAAGGCCACGTGGTGATTCCCATGGAGTGCATGGAGGCGCGGTTCTACCAGGCGGCGCAATTGCGGCCCGACCTGCTGGTGGCCGATTTCGCTTCCATGTCGCGCGACGCCTCCTCGGCGTTCCAGCGGGCGCTGGCCAATCTTGACCTCAAGTGCCCTGTGCTGGGCATCTTCGGCGCGCTGGATGTGGTGCGCAGCCTGCCCGCCCTGGTGGGGACGGCGGATGCCCTGGCAGGGAAGCAGACGCCGCGCAAAGGCAAGCCCGTCAGCGGCGAGTACGGCTTCATGAGCCTGGACGTGCACCGCCGCGAGGTTACCATCCGCGGGGTCAGCATTCCCCTTACGCCGACGGAGACGCATATTCTCTCCATTCTCGCGGCCAACGTAGGCAGGTACATCAGCCCGCAGGCCATCGCCTCCGAGATTCAGGGGTACGAGGTGGACGAGCGCGAGGCGGGCGAGATGGTGCGCGTGCACATCCACAACCTGCGGCGCAAGTTCCAGAAGGCGGGCATTGGCCCCCCGTACATCGTGAGTTCGCGCGGGAAGGGCTACCTGCTGGAGCGCCGCACGCGGCCTCGCGGTAGCCGGGTCAAGGGGCTTGGCGGGCTGCTGGATTCGTCGCCGTCACGCTGATCCGCCCGAGTGATGCGAATCCACGCGGATGGGGCGCGTGCGACGCACCTGCGAGGTGCGGTGCACGTTGTCCCCGACTGTCTCTGCGAGCGGCGCGCAGCAATCTCCAGGATTGCGTCCACGGATAACGCGGGTTGCACGGATGGGCGCGAGAGATTCTGCGCGCTGCGCGCCGCAGAATGACAATTGCCGCGGACAGATTCCTGCCGCGCGTTGCCGTGGCGCGTCCCCTGCGGGCTCCACTCATCTCCTGCGTTAAGAAACCTGAACGTTCATCGGCCTTCGTCTTGAGATGTCTTAACGCACGCCTACATCTGCGCATGATATAATGGGGCAGATTCACAGAAGATTCACGCCACCCTCCCCATGCCCGACACCCACGCCACCTGGATGTAACTGGATACTGGCGAGGTTCCGACAAGGGCAAACCACGGGTGACCGTGGGACGCAAAGCCACGGGTCTTGTGGCCTCCATCCCAAGATCGCCGGGCCGCCGAAGAACCTCTGTTGTTTTGGTAATCAGGTTCGCCCCCCCAGGGAAGTTGTTGTACATGGGAACTGAGCAGCATCGGAACTTCGGCAGCCGACGCAGCGTGAACTGGGGATAGACAGACCGAAGGAGGTCAGCAGGAAATGGAGACCCGCGTAGGCCGGCTTTTTCGGTTACCTGTGTACCTTGTGCTTGTCCTCTGTCTAGTCCTCGTTACCCTCTTGCCCGCCGCCCGCCCGGCGGCTCGTCCGCTGCCCATTGACCGCGCGCTGTATGCGATTCTCGCGCAGGCAGAGAGCGATGCTCCCATCGCCGTCATCGTCCAGAAAGCGACCCCCGGCGCCGAGGCCGAGGCGATGGTGCGCAGCCTTGGCGGCGAAGTCGTGCGCTCCTGGAGCATCATCCCGGCGTTCCTGGCCAACCTATCGGCCGATGCCATCCGCCAACTGGCCCAAAGTGGCCTCGTGCGCTGGATATCGTGGGATAGCCCGGTGGTGAAGCAAGATAGCGGCGAAGCGGACACAATCGCTCTCATCGGCGCGTACCTCAACGCCTACAATGCCACCATCGGCGCGACCACGGCGTGGAACTACGGGTTCACGGGCAGGGGCATTGGGGTCGCCGTGGTGGACAGCGGCGTAACGCCCAAGACCGACTTCCTGGCGACTTCATACAGCCTGACGCGCACAAGCCGACTGGTGGCCAACGTTACCTTTGCCAACACCATCTCGGCCTACACCAGCCGCGTCAACACCACCACGTCGGACATCTTCGGCCACGGGACTCATATCGCCGGCATCATCGGCAGCAACGGAGCCAGTTCGGGGGGCACCTTCAAGGGGGTGGCACCCGATGTGAACCTCATCAACCTGCGGGTCGCCGATTTCAACGGCCGCGCCTTTGAATCGGACATGGTGGACGCGCTCCAGTGGATTTACGATCACCGCAAGGAGTACAACATCCGCGTCGTGAATGTGTCCATGAACTCGGCCACGGCGCAATCGTACCACACCAGCCCGCTGGACGCCGCGCTGGAAATCCTCTGGTTCAACGGCGTCGTCGTCATCGTATCGGCGGGGAACAACGGCGGCGTAGCGACAATGGGCACGGTTCCGGGTGTCCTGTATCCGCCCGCCAACGACCCGTTCGTCATCACGGTGGGCGCATCGGATGACATGGGCACGTCGTACACGTGGGATGACATCCTGGCTCCGTTCTCGGCCTACGGGGTTACCGAGGACGGCTTCTGGAAGCCGGAACTGGTAGCCCCCGGCGCGCACATCATCAACCTGCTGGCCAGCCCCGACTGCACCATCGCGGTTCAGCACCCCGAGGCCCTGTACGGAGGCGCGTTCCTGCGGCTATCGGGCACGTCTATGTCCGCCGGCGTGGCGAGCGGGGCGGTGGCCCTGCTGCTCCAGGCGCGGCCCGACGTGAACCCCGACCAAGTGAAATGGGCGCTGATGAACTCGGCCACGCCGCTGCGGCACACCGGCGCGGGGGCGGGCATCCTCAACGTCTGGGCCGCCATCAACCTGGGCAAGTACGACACGGCCAACACCGGCACCGTGGCCAGCAAACTGCTGTGGACGGGCTCCGACCCTATCAACTGGGGTTCGGTGAATTGGGGCAGCGTGAATTGGGGTTCGGTCAATTGGGGTAGCGTGAACTGGGGCAGCGTCAACTGGGGTTCGGTCAACTGGGGAAGCGTCAATTGGGGCTACTAGGGCTGCCCGTTCGGAAACTTTGCGAGAACATAGTCGGAGGCAGAAGCAAATGATTCAAGCAGGCAGACGACTCATCTGGCGACTGGCACTGACCATTGTCGTGCTCGCGGCCATGATTGCCGTGTTCGCGCCGAGTCCTGCGTCTGCCGAGCCCCCCAGGCTAGACGAACAGTTGTCGGCGATGATAGCCAACGCAACCGAGGACATGGTGCCGGTCATCGTGCGGGTGTACGATGGCAATGACGCAGCCGCGGTCAAGGCGCTTGTGGAGCGGCTGGGCGGCCAATTGGGCGTGGACTTGGAGTTCATCCAGGCCTTCGCCGCTCGGGTGCCCACGGCGGCCCTGGCGCGGCTGGGTAGCGACCGCCGCGTGCGCTCGGTTTCCTACGACCGCCCGATTCTGCCGCAGGACGACGGCGAGGCCGCAGACCCCGAATGGACGCCGAGGCCGGACCGAATCGTCAACACGTACAACTTCACCATCGGCGCCGACAGGGCATGGGCCGAGGGCATCACCGGCCGGGGCGTAACCATCGCCGTTGTGGACAGCGGCGTGCAGTATCACCTAGACCTCTTGAGCAACATCCTGATGGGCTGGAGCATCTTTGCGACGGGGTTGCCTGCCCATGTGGACAATTACGGACACGGGACCCATGTGGCCGGCATCATCGCGGGCACGGGGGCCTTCAGCCAGGGCAAGTATGTGGGCATCGCGCCCAACGCGAAGATCCTGCCCGTGCGGGTGTGCGACGCCAACGGAGCCAGCAGCGAGTCATCCCTGGTGGCCGGCCTCCAGTGGGTGTATTACAATCGCAACCTCTACAACATCCGCGTCGTCAACGTCTCACTGAACTCTGATAGCCTCCTCTCGTATCACCAAAGCCCGCTGGACGCGGCGCTGGAAATCCTATGGTTCAACCGCATCGTGGTGGTGGTGTCGGCGGGGAATAGCCGCGGACAGGTCTACCCGCCCGCCAACGACCCCTTTGTCATTACCGTTGGCGCGGTGGACGAGCACGGGACGCGCACGACCGCCGATGATACCGTCGCGCCCTTCTCCGGCTATGGCACCACGCCCGAAGGGTTCAGCAAGCCCGACTTGGTGGCGCCGGGCGTCAACATTGTGAGCACGCTGGCGTATACCGGCTGCCGGCTGAGCCGCGAACACCCCGACCATCGGGTGGACACGCGCTACTTCCGCCTCTCGGGCACGTCCATGGCGGCGGCGGTAACCAGCGGCGCGGTGGCCCTGCTGCTCCAGGCGCGGCCCAACCTGAACCCTGATCAGGTGAAGATGCTCCTGAAGGCTTCGGCCACGCCGTTGAACCAGACGGGCGCGGGGGCGGGCATCCTCAACGTGTACAACGCGATTCACATGCAAGGCGTCGGCACTGCCAACACCGGCACGCCCGCGTCGGCGCTCCTGTGGACAGGCTCCGATCCCGTGAATTGGGGGTCGGTGAACTGGGGCAGCGTCAACTGGGGGTCGGTGAATTGGGGTAGCGTGAACTGGGGCAGTGTCAACTGGGGCAGCGTCAACTGGGGATCGGTGGATTGCTCGTCGGTGAACTGGGGGCGCAAGCCGCGCATCCCGGTTTCCGTCAACTGGGGCTGGATTCCGACGAGGTCGGTCAACTGGGGTTGGGCCCCGGCCCGGTCTGTAAACTGGGGCGGCGGCCCGCGAAAATAACGGTTCGCGATTCACCCTGCCCGGGCGCACTCGGGCAGGGTTTGCGTTTGACCTCTCGGTAGTAGCATGCTACTATTCGCCTACTCCGCAGAGCAGAGAGGGGAGCGATGAAAGACCTGTCAAGGCCCGCGCGAGCCTACATTCTGGGCATTCTCGGGTTGACGATAGTTGCCGTCCTGTTCGGCGCCGTGGCCTCGCCGCCGCGGAATGTGGATTGGGCCTTGTTGGGGTTCTTGCTCGTCGGCGCGATGACGGCGCAGTATTTCACCGTCGTTACGCCCAAGCATCAGCACTATTACCTGACGCCGGCCTTCTTCTTCGCCAGCATCGTGCTCCAACACCCGCTGATTTTCGCCCTTGTGGTGGCGCTGGGGCATGTGCCCGAGTGGCTCAAAGTCAAGTATCGCTGGTATATCCAATCGTTCAACATTGCGGGGCACACGCTGGCCGGGTTCGCGGGCAAGACGGTGCTGGCGCTGTTGGTGGGGGCCGAGCGAAACCCCACGCCGAACGTAGCAGGCATCGTGGCGGTGCTGGCTGCGGCCTCCACGTACATTCTGGTGAACCACCTGCTGGTCGGCATCGTCCTCATGCTGGCGCGCAACGTGAGCCTCCGCGAGTCCCAGGTGCTCAGCCCCGCGAATCTGCTGACCGACCTGGCGCTGGCGTGCGTGGGCGGGGCCATGGCCTTTCTCTGGATGCTGGGGCCGTGGCTGGTGATCCTGGGCACCGCGCCGCTGCTGCTCATTCACCGCGCCCTGAGCATTCCGGCCCTGCGCGAGGAGGCGCAGGTGGACGCGAAGACAGGGCTGTACAACGTCAAGTACTTCACCACCAGTCTGAACGATGAGTTGCGGCGCGCGCGGCGATTCGGTCGCCCCCTTGCCGTCATCATGGCCGATTTGGACGGCTTGCGGCACATCAACAACACGCATGGGCACCTGGCGGGCGACGCCGTACTGGCCGCCATCGGCAAGATCATCCGCGAGCAGGTGCGTGAGTACGACGTGGCGGCCCGCTTCGGCGGCGAGGAGTTCGCCCTCCTCATGCCCGAAACCACCACCGACGAGGGGTATGTGGTGGCCGAGCGCATTCGCAAAGCGGTGGAGTCCACGCCGATTCAGATTCCGACGCGGGTGGAGCCTATCTACGTAACCATCACGGCGGGGGTGGCGTCCTATCCCACCGATGGGTACGAGCCGCAGCAACTGCTCCATGCTGCCGACGTGGCGCTGTATCAGGGCAAAGCCTCGGGCAAGAACCGCGTCCGCATGTCGGCTCCTGGACAAGGGCCGGAGCCGCCGATTCCCCCGCCGCCCGCCGACGGCGCCGAGCAGCCGCCCGCCGCGTCCCCCCCTGGCTCGGAAGGGGCCCCCGCGCCCATGGCTGCTCCGCTCAACCCCGCGGCCGACACGGGGGAGCGTTTCGCTGCGCAGGCGAAGCCGCGACGCATGCCGAAGGCGGCATGGGCGGTCGTTAGCGCGGTGATGATGTGCGGCCTGATTCTGTGGGCGCTCTATCTCCCGTCCGCGAGCCGATTTGACGTAACAGGGCTGCTGATCTTGGCGGGTTTCGCCGGCTTGGCCGAACTGTTCTCCGTGGACCTGTACGGGGCGAGTACCGTGTCGGTCAGTTTCGTGGCGATTTTTGCGGCGGCGCTGATGTACGGGCCGGTGGGCGCGGCTGTGGTCGGCCCGGTCATCGCCATCGGCCACTGGATCAAGCGGCGGCCTCGCATCTACCAGGTGGTATTCAACGCGGCGAATCACACGATTTCCAGCACCGTAGCGGCGTTCCTGTTCGCGCTGGCGGGCGTCAAACTCCGACCGGAGAACATTTTGTTGCTGGCGGTGCCGGTGCTGCTCGCGGGCCTCGTCAACTACTTTATCAGCACCATGCTGGTATCCACGGCGCTGGGGCTGTCGGAGAGGACAAACCCATGGCGGTTGTGGAAGGAGCAGTTTCGCTGGTTGGCCGTGCACTACGTGGTGATGGCATTCCTGGCGATGTTCTTCGCGCTGGCGTATCTGACGTTTGGCGTCTGGGGAGTGGTGGCCTTTCTTGCGCCGCTGCTCATCATGCGCTACGCGCAGAAGCAGTACGTGGATCAGACGGTGCAGAACGTGGCAGCCCTGCGCAAGGTGAACCAGGAACTGGCCCGCGCGAACGAAGAGATACAAATGATCAACGACGAACTGCTGATGACGCTGGCCAGCGCCATTGACGCGCGCGACCCGTATGTGTACGGCCATTCGGCCCGCGTGGCCGAGTACGCTGTGGCCCTGGCGCGAGAGTTGAGCCTGCCGCCGGAGCGGGTGGAACTGGTGCGACGAGCGGCCCTGCTCCACGACGTGGGCAAGATCGGCCTGCCCGAGCGCGTGCTCAACAAGCGCGGCAACCTCACGGTTGAGGAGTACGAGGTGATGAAACAACACGCCCTGGCCGCCGATGGCATCCTGGGCGTGTGCCACCAACTCCAGAATCTGGTGCCCATTGTCTCGGCGCACCATGAACGCTGGGATGGCAAGGGCTATCCCAAAGGCTTGGCCGGCGACAGCGTCCCGTTGGAGGCGCGCATTTTGGCCCTGGCCGACGCGGTGGAAGCCATGGCGTCCGACCGAACCTACCACCGCGCCAAGCCCGCCGAGGAGATTCTGGCCGAAGTGGAGCGGAACGCCGGAACGCAGTTTGACCCTGCGGTGGCCGCGGCGTTTGTGCGCGTCGTGAAACGCGAGGGCCCGCAGTTCATCCGCAACTCGGCGCAAGAGGTCAACAGCCGCCGCGGCACAGGCCAATGGCAACCGCCGGAGTGGCTATCGCAAGACTGGCAGACGGAGGCCGGGTAGCCATGCGGGAAGAGAGCGTACGTGTAATTGTCCAATACGAGATCGGCCTGCTTTCCGGGTAAACGACGGAGGACAGTGAGCATGAACGAACTGCCCATGCACAACATGCTGACCATCCGCGATGCCTCACGGCGGCTCAACCGCTGCGCGGAGGTCGTGCGGCGCTACGTCCGCGAGGGCAAGTTGCCTGCCTACAAACTCGGCCTGATGTGGTACGTCCGCGCCGAGGACGTGGAGGCGCTTGCCCGTAGATTGGCTCCAACACCGAGGCGAAGCGGCTAGTATCTTCCAGGGCCCATGCCACCCGCGGGGGCAGCGATGCATACAATCGCCCCAATGAGGGAGGGCCTGAAGATGGCTATCGTACATGAGGTGATGAAATTGCAGGAAACGGCAGGGGGAGCTGCCCTAATCGTAGAGGCGGCCACACCAGAGGAAATGACGCGCATCGCCCGCATGCTGGCGGAGGTTGCGCCGTGGGTTATGCCCGTGTTCGCCGCCTCTACGTCGCAGGCGAGCGCATTGGAGGCCGCCCTCGCCCAGCACAACGGCCTGGTCGTGCAACGGGTTCGCTCCGCGGACGAACTGGCGGCGCTGCTGGATGCGCTCCGCCGAACGGGTACACCGCGCCGGCCCCCGTCCTGGCTGGGCGGGCTGCTGCGGCTAAGCCTCGCCGTGAGTTCCATCCAGGACCAGGACTCGCTGCTGGAGGAACTCCTGGGGCAGGCGACGGCGCTCACCGATGCGGTGCACGGGTGCGTGTGGCTGGTGGACGACGCCGATGGGGTGCTGATGCATAGGGCATGCGCGCCGGATTCGCAGTCGGCCCACGCGGCGCTTCCGCCCGGCCTCCCCGAATGGGTGCAGCAGAACCGCAAGGCCATCCTCATCACCGCCGCGCCCGACCCCTCGCTCTTGGCGTACACGCGCGCCACGGGGAGCGGGCTTGCCGTCCTGTCCATCCGCCTGGACCGCCGGGCGAAAGGCGAGGCGCTGGCCGTCCCGCTGATGGCTGCAAGCCGACTGCTGGGCGTGCTGTGCCTCCAGGCGCGGGAGTCGCGCGGAGCCTTCTCCGGCGAGCAGTTTGAGGCGGTGTCGGTGATGGCGGCGCAGGTGGCCATGAGCCTGGAAGGGACGCGCCTTTTCGCCCGCGTACAGCAGGGCAAGAAGGAATGGGAGGCGACGTTTGACGCCATCGGCGAGGCGGTGCTGCTCATCAGCCCCGATGGCAAGATTCTCCGGGCGAATCAGGCAGCGGCGCGGGTGGCCGGGCGCCGCTTTACAGACATGGTCGGCGAGCGCTGTTGCCAGGTGATGGGCGAAACGCGCGAGGCGCCCGACGGCTGCCCACTGGCGCAGGTGCTCCAGACGCGCCGCCCCGCTTCCGCCGAGATCACCGACCGCGACGGCTCTCGCATTCGGCATGTGGCCATCTACCCCATCTTTGACGCGCGCGGCGAAATCCAGGCGTTGGTGGAGTACGCCCGCGACATCACGCAAATCAAAGCGGCCCAGGCGCGCCTCCTGCAGGCCGAAAAACTGTCGGCCCTGGGCGAGTTGACCGCGGGCGTGGCCCACGAGTTGAACAACCCGCTGACCTCTATCTTGGGCTTCGTCCAGTTGCTGCAGCGCACCGAACTTTCAGAACGCCAGTCATCCTATCTGGGCGTGATTCACGACGAGACGCGCCGCGCCGCCCGCATCGTGCGCAACCTGCTCACCTTTGCCCGGCGCCAGGAGCCGGAGAAGAAGATGCTGGACATCAACACCATCCTGGAGGAGACCCTGTCGCTCCTGGCGTACCAACTGCGCGTGAGCGGCGTCAAGGTGGAGCAAGACCTGGATCCCAACCTGCCCAGGACGGCCGCCGACCCCTACCAGTTGCAGCAGGTGTTCGTCAACATCATCAACAACGCCCAGCAGGCCATGCAAGAGGCGCACGGCGGCGGCACGCTCACCATCCGCACGATGCCGGTGCTCCGGCCCGCGGGATACGCGCACAACTCCACCCTGAACCTGTCCGACCAACCCGAGTCCACCATGGAGAGTTGGGTGCGCGTGGAATTCACCGACGACGGCCCGGGCATCCCGCCAGAACTCCTGACGCGCATCTTTGACCCGTTCTTCACGACCAAGGCGCCCGGCAAGGGCACCGGCCTCGGGCTGAGCGTGTGCCACGGCATCGTCCGCGACCACGACGGACACATCTGGGCCGAGAGCACGCCAGGACGCGGCGCTACGTTCATCCTGGAATTGCCGGTGCGTGGAGTGCGCAAGGCCGAGGCGGAGAAGGTCGCCCACGACCGCCTGCCCGAACTGCCGCCGGGCAATGTGCTGGTCATGGACGATGAGGAGAGCACGCTGCGCCTGCTCAAGGAACTTCTGTCCCAACACGACCAGAAGGTGGACACGCTGGCGGAGGGCGCGGAGGCGAAGGAGCGCATCGCCGCCACCAGTTACGACGTTATTCTGTGCGACGTGCGCATGCCCGGCTTCGGGGGCGATGCGCTGTACGAGTACCTGAAGGAGCACCGCCCGGAACTGGTCAAGCGCCTTGTGTTCATCACCGGCGACACGGCCAGCGCCCAGACGCGGGCCTTCTTGCGCAAGGCGGGCCGCCCGGTGGTGGAGAAGCCCTTTGACGTGGCCGAACTTCTCCGCATCATGCAGAACATCTACCGCGACGCGCGGGAATAGCGGGCCGCGGCGCGCTGAGGAGAGGGAGACGGCTATGAGCGCGTTTGTGCCCATCAAGCCCGAAGACATCCGCGATAACGTGTTCAAACTCATCGGCTCCGACTGGATGCTCATCACCGCAGGAACCCGCGACTTTTTCAACATGATGACGGCATCGTGGGGCGGGCTGGGCGTCCTGTGGAACAGGAACATCGCCATCTGCTTCATCCGCCCCCAGCGATACACCTACGATTTCATGGAGCGCTCGGAGTACTTCACCCTGTCGTTCTTCGGCGAAGACTACCGAGAGGCGCTCAACCTGTGCGGCTCCAAGTCGGGCCGGCAGGTGGACAAAGCCGCCGCTGCCGGCCTCACGGCGGTTGCGGGCGAGACGGGAGCGGTGTACTTCGCGGAGGCGCGCCTGGTGCTGGAATGCCGCAAGATATACTTCCAAGACCTGGAGCCCACGCACTTTCTGGATTCCACCATTCACAGGAACTATCCGTCGCGGGACTATCACCGCATGTACCTGGGCGAAATCCTTCGCTGCCTGGCCAAGACGTAGGGGGCATTGCCCAACGGGTGAGACTCCTGCGGGATTGCCCTGGCATGGCGGCGCGGAACGCTTCGCCTGGGTGCTCACCACCCTCTCGCTATGGCTGCACCAGATTCAGGCGAGAGAGGCGTAGCCGCAGGCTAGATGAACAGCGTGATCTTGGAGTCCTTCGCCTCCTGGACGTAGGCCCCGACCGCGCCGTACTCGTCAATCCAGTCCTCGCGCAAGTCCTCTTTCTTCACGCCCATGATTTCCATGGTCATCTCGCAGGCGATAATCTTGCCGCCGAGTTCGCGGAAGTCCTGGATCAACTTTTCCAACTTCGCCACGTTGGCCTGGCGCATCCGCCGTCGGATCATCCACTTGCCCAGCCCCAGCAAGTGCATTTTGGACAGGGGGCCGCGCTCTAGCCCGTCCTTCTTCAGCCGCTGGAGCCCCCAGAAGGTAAAGTACAGGGACGCCTCCATTCCCATGGAGAGCGCCCCCGTTCCGATAATCAGCGCGCTGTAGACCTTATCGTAATCGCCGCTGTGCACGACGATGGTTGCCTTGTCGGCCATGGTTGGCCTCCTTATTGCGCTACTTGCGGATGCGAATCCTCCACGTCCCGTCATCCGCGTCGGTGATGTCCAGCAGTTGCAGGCCCAGGTTCTTGACCGCCATGGGAATCTCGCGCTTGGAGGCCTGGTGCGTGCCGATGACCTCCACCACGTCGCCCTCGGCGGCCTTGCGCAGGGCCTTGCGCGTCTCAATCAGCGGAATCGGGCAGGTCTCGCCCTTGACGTCCACGACAATATTGCCCATATGCACCTCCCGGCGGGTATGGCCGCTCTACTCTTGCTCGTCGTCGTTGAAGATTACCCGCACCTCGGCCACGTCCCACAGGGGCTCCAGGCGCTCGCGAATCTCCTGCTCAATGTTGTTGGCGAATTGGTGATCGCGGGTCAGGTCTACCCAGACGGTAACCACGCCGTTGCTCACGTCCATCTGCTTGACCACATGGGTCTTGACGATGTCCAAGCCGGTGAGCGGGTTCATCACGTGGCGCAGGCGCTTCTCCACGACTTCCACGGTGGTGGGCTCGCGGTCGGCCACCAAGCCATGGCGCTCCTCGTAGTTGCGGATGGCGGCGCGCAGGGTGTCCACGGCCAGCACGGAGCAGTGCACCTTGACCGCCGGCAGGCCGCCCAGTTCCTCGGCGGCGGCCTTCCAGTTAATTTTGCGCGCCTCATCCAGCGTCTTGCCCTTGGCGAGTTCGGTGATGATGGAGCCGGTGGCGATGTTGGATGCGCACCCGTAGGACTCAAACTTGATGTCCTGGATGGTCTTGGTCGCCTCGTCCACCTTCAGGTACAGGGTTACCATGTCGCCGCAGGCGGGGCTGCCCTCGGTGGCCTTGGCGTCGTAGTCTTCCATGCGGCCCACGTTGCGCGGGTTCTTGAAATGCTCAATGACTTTTTCGCTGTATGGAATTGGCATAAGGTCTGTCCTCCTATCGTTAGCCGTCAGCGGTCAGCCGTCAGCGATCAGCCATGCCTACGCTGACGGCTGACTGCTGTCCGCTATTTCTCATCCTTGCCCAGCGGGCTGATGCGGCGCAGGGTCTCTATGACCTCCGCGGTCGCTTCTATGACGCGATCCACTTCCTCGGCCGTGTTGTAGCGGCTCAGCGAGTAGCGGATGGAGCCATGGGCGATTTCGTGGGTCTTGCCCATGGCCATCAGCACATAACTCGGCTCCAGCGAGCGGCTGAAGCAGGCCGAGCCGGTTACCACGGCGATGCCCATCATGTCCAGGTGCAGCAGGGTGGACTCGCCCTCGGCGTAGTGGAACGAGATGTTGACGTTGTTCGGCAGGCGGCGATAGCGCGGGCCGTTGAGTTCGGATTTCGGAATGCGCGCCATGATGCCGTCTATCAGGCGGTCGCGCAGGCTGGACATGTACTCCACCTGCGTGGCGCTGGTCAACTCCACGGCCTTGGCGAACCCCACGGCTCCGGGCACGTTCTCCACGCCGCCGCGCAGGTTGAACTCCATGAACCCGCCGTGCATCCACTTGGCGATGGGCGTCCCCTCGCGGACGTACAGCGCGCCGATGCCCTTCGGCCCGTGAATCAAATGCGCCGTGATGGTTACCAGGTCGGCGGGCGTCTCGGCCAGGTTCAGCGGAACCTTGGTGAAGGTCTGCGAGGCGTCGGTGTGGAACGCCACGCCGCGCTCCTTCACGATGGCGGCGATGGCGTCTATATCCTGGATGGTGCCCACTTCCTCGTTGGCGTGCTGGATGGACACCAGGAACGTGTCGTCGGTGATGCTGGCGCGCAACTGCTCCAGGTCCACAAACCCCTCGCCGTCCACGTCTAGGTAGGTAACGCGGACGCCCTCTTTTTCAAGCGCTTGCGCGGTATCCAGCACGGACCGGGACTCAATCTTGGAGATGATGAGATGATTCTTTTTGCCGCGGAAGGCGCGGGCCATGCCTTTCAGGGCCCAGTTGTTGGACTCGGTCTCGCCGGACGTGAAGATGACCTCCTCGGGCTTGGCCGCGCCCAGGGCCTGGGCGATGGTGGCGCGGGCAGCATCCAGCGCCTCGCGGACCTCAATCCCGGGCGAGTGGCTGAACTGCGACGAGGCCACGGCGTATTTTTCGGTAAAGAAAGGCAGCATCGCTTCCACAACGGCAGGGTCCACCCGTGTGGTCGCGGCATTGTCCATGTAGATGATCCCGTCTTGCATCTTGCACTTCCTTGCACGGCATGTTATCGGCAGCGACGGCGCGTTTGGCGGGAACTATGCCAACAGCGTTGAGCCGCGCGCGCCGCCTCTACCAATCGTATTCTATCCCCGGCAGGGGGTGGTGAATATGACCAAAGTCATATTCGCGGGGGAAATCCTATCATAAAGTCGGATTTTTGTCAAAGCGGGGGCGGGCGCGACTCGGTTCCAAAGTCTGTTGGTGGCTGTCATTGCGAGGGCGCGGAGCGGCCGAAGCAATCTCCGGGGCGTGGGATGCTTCGCTTCGCTCGCAATGACACACGAGGAGGGTGCGCCTACGGTTCACCAACACAAGGTGGAACCGAATCGCGGGCGGAATCCCATTGCGCCCATACGGGCGGGATGCCGTGAGGCGCGATGTGTGGGGCGGGATTCGCGCGCACCCTACCACGACGCGGCCACTGCCACGGTGCGCGCGCCCTCCACCACCTCGCCCACGATCCAGTATGCCTGGCCCGCCTCGCGCAGGGCCGTCTCCAGCGCCGGCAGGTGCGCGGGGGGCACCGCGATGAGCAGCCCGCCCGATGTTTCGGGGTCGTACAGCAGCAGTTGCGTCTCGTCCGGGATGCCAGCCGCGAAGGATACATGCGGCTTGTAGAACCGTTCGTTGTTGTACGCGCCGCCCGGGAAGACCCACTTGGCGGCGTATTCGTGCGCGCCCGGGAGGAAGGGCAGCGCCTCCAGGACGAATCGCAGCCCCACGCCGCTGTTGGCCGCCATCTCCTGCGCGTGGCCCAGCAGGCCGAACCCGGTGATGTCGGTGGCTGCATGCACGCCGGCGGCCTGCATGGCGCGCGCGGCGGCCTGGTTCAGGCGCAACATGCTGGCGGTCGCTGCGTCCACGTGGGCAGCATCGGCCAGGCCCTGCTTGAGCGCCGTCGTGATGACGCCAACGCCCAGAGGCTTGGTCAGCACAAGGATGTCGCCAACTTGCGCGTTGCTCTTGGTGATGACCCTGGCCGGATGCACCGTGCCGGTTACGCACAGGCCGAATTTCGGCTCTTTGTCCTCCATGGTGTGGCCGCCGGCCAGCACCGCGCCTGCCTCGGCCACCTTGTCGCCCGCGCCGCGCAGGATGTCGCCGGCGACCTCGGGCGGCAGGTCTGGCGGGAACGCGGCGATGCTCAACGCCAGCAGCACCTCGCCGCCCATGGCCCACACGTCGCTCATGGCGTTGACGGCGGCGATGGCCCCGTAGGTGTAGGCGTCGTCCACCACCGGCGCGAAGAAGTCCAGCGTCTGGACGATGGCCAGATCCGGCGCAAGGCGGTACACGGCGGCATCGTCGGCCTTGCCGAGTCCAACGAGCAGGTCGGGGAACTGGGATTCTCGGAATGCGTCTTTTAGTGGCTGCAGAACCTGCGCCAGGGCCTCAGGCCCCATTTTGCCCGCTCAGCCCGCGCACGAGGCGAGGGCCGTCAGCCGTATCTTGTCGCGTTCGCTCATGTTCGGTCTCCTAATTCAGAACGTGCGGCAGGGCTGTGAGAAAGCGCTCCCCGCAACGCATTGTACCCCGCCGATGGCCGTTCTGTCCACCCCGCGGGGCGCGGGATTCGGTTCCATCTTGTGTTGGTGAAACGCATGGACACTTTCCTCGTGTGTCGTTGCGAGCGAAGCGAAGCAACCTCACGCCCCAGGGATTGCTTCGGGCGCTCCGCGCCCTCGCAATGACAAATACCAACAGACTTTGGAACCGAATCAGGGTGCGGAGTCGGTTCCGTCTCGCGTTGGCCTATCCCACGCACCGCCTCCCCGCTCTGTCATGCTGAGCCGAAGGCGATACGCTCTCGCCCTTCGGGAGAGGGCCGGGGTGAGGGGCGAGATTCTTCGCGGCCTCGCTGCTCCGAATGACAGCAGATGCCAAGAGACTCTGGAACCGACTGGGCGTGCGCCGTTCGCTACACGTCGCAGATGTCCTCAATCTCCAACCTCGCGGCCTCCAATGTGCGGCGAGCGGCATCCGCGTCGGCGCGGCCCACTCGCACGCACACGCCGCAATCCGAACTGATGTGGCGCGGCACGGGGATCATCTTGCAGGCGATGCCCGCCGCCAAGAGCACCTTCTCCGCGCGGATGGCGTGGCTGGTGCTGGGGACGAGGATGACGGCGTACCCTTCGCTCATCGTCGCGCCTCCCGCGCCAGTTCCGCCACGGCGGCCAGGGCGGCGTCTACCTCGTCGACCGTGTTGAATACGCCCATCCCGAATCGCACCGTGCCCACGGGGAACGTGCCGAGGGTCTTGTGCGCTGCCGGCGCGCAGTGCAGCCCCACGCGGCACAGGATGCCATGCTCCTCGTCCAGGCGCAGGCCGACTTCCGACGGTTCCATGCCGGCGATGTTGAAGGAGACGGTCGCCGTCTGGCGCGCGGAGTCCAGCGGGCCGTACACCGTAACGCCGTCAATCTCCTGCAGCCCGTCCATGAGCCGCTGGGCGAGCGTCCTCTCATGAGCGCGGATGGCGTCCACGCCGCGCAGCATGACCCAGCGGATGCCCGCCTCCAGCCCCGCGAGGCCCACCGCGTTGGGCGTTCCGCTTTCCAGCATGTCGGGGAGGAAGTCCGGCTGCTCTTCGCGCTCGGAGCGGCTGCCTGTGCCGCCGCGGATGAGCGGCTCCATCTGCGAAACGTCCACGCGCTCCCCGACGATGAGCCCCCCGGTGCCCATAGGCCCCAGGAGCGATTTGTGGCCGGTGAAGGCGAGCAGGTCTATGCCGTCGGCCTGCACGTCAATGGGATAGGCCCCGGCCGTCTGCGCCGCGTCCACCAGGAGCAGAAGGCCCCGCGCGCGGGCGATGCGTCCCACCTCGCGCACCGGCAGGATGGTGCCACTCACGTTGGAGGCGTGATTCAGGACGATCATGCGGGTATTGGGACGGATGGCGGCCTCCACATCGGCGGGGTTCAGGGCGCCTTCGGGTGAGCAGCGCACCACGGTCAGCCCCACGCCCTCGCGCTCTAGCGCGCGTAGCGGGCGCATGACCGAGTTGTGCTCCATGGAACTGGTAATGACGTGGTGGCCCGGGCGCAGCAACCCGCGCATGGCCATGTTGAGCGCCGCGGTAACGTTGGCGGTGAAGGCGACGCGGAGCGGGTCGGGCGCGTTGACGAGTTCGCAGATGGCCTCGCGGGCGGCGTACACGATGCGGCCCGATTCCACCGCCAGGCGGTGCGCCGAGCGGCCCGGGTTTGCGCCGACTTCGCGCAGGAAGTGGGGCATCGCCTCGGCGACTTCCGGCGGCTTGGGCCACGAGGTTGCGGCGTTGTCAAAGTAGATCACGGCACTCTCCCAAACGTTGCGGCCGGGGGTCTCCCGGATTATCGCTGGGATGGGAGACCCCCAGGCCGTGCGCGAATCCCGCGCTAATTGCGCCTCTCCAGCGTCAGTTTGAAGCCGTCGCCCGATGGCTCAACGCGCACGTTGAGACCGAAGCGTTCGGCCATGCGCCGCACGTTCTCGCGCGAGGTTACGGTGTCCACCAGGACTTCTACGGGGAATTGTCCTTTGTCAACGGCTTGCTTGGCCAGCATAACCGGCTGCGGGCACGAGAGTCCGCGTGCGTCCACAGTAACCATTTTACACCTCCGAGGTTGTTTTGGCGCGCATCGTGAAGCCGATGAGCATGCAGAGCACAAGCCCGATGATGACTGCCCACTGGCCATAGGGCGTGAGGCCACCCACCTTGACCACGCCATCCACGACCGTATCGGGCGTGCCCGCCAGCGCGAAGTTGTGCGAGAACCCGGCTCCGACGATCATGCCGATGACGAAGATGCCGGCGTCGCCGTCGCCCTCACCGGCCAGAAACAGCTGTCGTCCGGGGCACCCGCCTGCCAGTGCGAAGGCCAGCCCGGCCAGGGACATGCCCAGGAAGTTCCACAAGTGGCTAGAATGGGCCGTAGGCTGGGGCGAGAAGCCGACCTTCACCTGGCCCAACGCCAGGTTCGTGAGGAACGCAACCACGAGGAGCGCGCCGACGCCGCTGATAAGGTGGGTGTCGCGCATCAGGATGACATCGCGGATGGAGCCCATGGTGCAGAACCGTGTGCGCTGGGCGAGGAAGCCGATGATGAGGCCCGCTCCCAAGGAGATCAGGATGGGCGCGTGGAGCGAGCCTGGCCCGCTCTTGCTGAAGAATATTGCGCCATCCTTCGTGAACTGTGGACGCAAGATCAGGAGGAGGAGCAGGCTCAACATGAAGATTGGCATGATCCAGCCGACAGCGGTGTGGGTCCTTTGGGCGCGGCCCAGGTTATACCCGGCCTTCAGGAACAGCACGCCGACGGTGATACCGGCAGTCAGCCCGGCCAGGCCCAGAATCGCGTTCAGGTCCCCGCCCGCCAGTCGCAACAGCGCCCGCCACGGGCAGCCCAGGAACGCCAGGGCGCCGATCATGGCGAACATCCCCAGGAAGAAGCGGACGATGGGAGCCGAGCCCGCGCGCGGCTTGAACTCCTTGAACAGAAGCGCCGCAATCAAGGAGCCGAGCACGAAGGCGATGATCTCCGGGCGGATGTACTGCACCGCAGCGGCTCGGTGCAGCCCCAACGCCCCTGCGATGTCCCGCTCAAAGCAGGCCACGCAGATGCCCATGTTGGGCGGATTGCCGGCCTTCTGGAGCAGGGGAGCCAGAAGGCCGATGGCTGCCCCGGCCAGGATAATCCCCCAGCGCGAGGCAAAGAAGCGGGTGAGTCGTTCGGTCATGGCACGCACCTCCTGTTGATGTATTCTCCACGCGGTCGGATGACGCTCCGCTGTGGGCAACAGAAAACCGCTGCCATCACGCGCTGGCAGCGGCCCAGGAGGTCGCGGCTAGTTGAGCCTAGGGCGCGGTTCCGACGCCGCACCCCAGCGCGGGATGGCCGGCCTGTGGGCGCCAACTGGCACCCAAGGCTATGCCTCATGTGCGGCGACGAACCACCTTGTACACGTTGGCTCTCCTCGTCCGATTTTCCGGATGGTCTCATTCGGTCTGGGGTGATTATAGCACGCTCTGGGCAAAATGCAACTTCATCCGTCGCCGGCGTCGGTTTCATCTTGTGTTGGTGAAAAGCATGAGCACTCTCCTCGTGTGTCGTTGCGAGCGAAGCGAAGCAACCTCACGCCCCGGGGATTGCTTCGGGCGCTCCGCGCCCTCGCAATGACAAATACCACAGACTTTGAAACCGTGTCCGTCGCCGGGCGTCGGTTCCATCGCGCCGTAGCCCGCTCCCTCACCCCGACCCTCTCCCGCGCCGCGGGCGAGGGGGCGTGTCTTCACGTGCGACGCACCTCCAAGGTGCGCCGCACGTTGGCCCTCCATCTGTCCTGCTGATCTGAAGGCGCAGCATCTCGGTCGGCAAAATGCTTCGCGGCTGGTACGTTTCAGACTGGGGGAGGACTACCGCGCGGGGTCAACCTCACCCATCCCCACCCAGCCCTCCCCTTCCCTCTCCGCCGGCGGAGAGGGAAGGGGAGGGTATGGGAGGGGTTAGGTGAGGTCAAATTGCTCTACGGGATTCTCCGGCGTTGCGCCCGCCCGCGAGCGGTGCTACAATGCATCCGGTCTCTGGTCGCGCCCCGTATTGTCCAGAGGAGGTGGGCAAGATGAGACAGGTGCTCACGGGACTGCTCCCCTTGTTGCTTGTGCTCGCTCTGCTCCTGCCATCGGCCCCTGCGCCGGCGGCGGCCCAGGGCCACACCTACTACGTCGCCACCACCGGCAGCGACGCCACCGGCGATGGCTCGCTGGCCCACCCGTGGGGGACGCCCGGGTACGGCTCGCGGCAACTGAGGCCGGGCGACACGCTCATCATCCTGGGCGGGCGCTACGTCCTCAGCCGCTACGACGAGGATATCCTCATGCCGCCGTCGGGCACGGCGAACGCCTGGATTACCATCCGCGGCGAGGCCGGAAACCGTCCCATCCTGGCGGGCCGCGACAACCTGTTCGCCGCCGTCATCCTGGGCGGCACGAGTTACGTGCGGCTGGAGAACCTGGAGATCACCCACGACGACCGCGCCACAGGCCAGGCGGCCTGGTTCCGCACCGGCATCAGCATCACCGGCGCGCCATCTGCCCACATCGTCCTCAAGGACTTGTACATTCATCACATAGACGAAGGCGGGTTGGATATCCAGGACGTGGATGACCTCCAGGTGCTGGACTCGCGGTTTGAGTACTGCGGGTTCGGTGCGATTCTGGGGCCTGAGGGCGAGCACGGGGGCGTGCGCAACCTGCTCGTCCGGGGCTGCACCCTGTCCTACGGCGGCCACTACTACCAGGGCGGCGATGGCTCCAACAGGCCCTACGACCGCCCCGACGGGTTCGGCATTGAGCCGTCCGCCGGCCCCGTCGCCATTGAGGACACGGTGGCGGCGCACAACTACGGCGACGGACTGGACTCCAAGGCGGCCAACACAACCATCCGCCGGTGCATCGTGGCCAACAACTCGTGCGACGGCGTGAAACTATGGGGTGGGGGGAGCCGCGTAGAGAACACGCTCATCTACGGGCGCGGCGACGGCAACCCAACGGTAACGCCGTGGGCCGCCGTTGTCATTGGCACCGAGCAGGCCGGCGCCACGTTTGACCTGGTCAACGTAACAGTGGACGATACCCTCGGGAACAACTACCTGATGCATGTGCAGTACGACAGCCCCGGCGTGCCCGTTGTTCTCACACTGCGCAACTGCATCTGGCGCGGCGTGGATGCGCCCATTTGGGTCGCGGGGGCGTCCACCCTCGTCGCTGACCACAACCTGTTCTACTTCCCGGAGAGCCCGGACGCCGTGCTGATTCATGGGAGCACGACCTACACGGCTGCCACCATCGGCGGGTTGGGCGCGGGTAGCCTGTACGGCGATCCGAAGTTCGTCGCCCGCGCCTGGGGCACCGACGGCGACTACCATCTGCTGGCCGACAGCCCGGGCGTGGACGCCGGAACGGCGAGCGGGGCGCCTTCGGACGATTTGGATGCCAACCCGCGCCCGTCGGGTTCCGCGCCCGACCTGGGGGCCTACGAGCGGCAGAGCGGCGCGTCGGTGTCGCTGGCGGCGGGGTGGAACCTGGCGTCGGTGCCCGTGGCGCCCGACAGTACGGCCATCGCCGATGTGCTGGCATCCATCGCGGGCAAGTACGCCGTCGTGCACGCCTGGGACGCCGCCGCGCAGGGGTGGCGCACGTATAACCCCGCGCTGCCTCCGGAAGCGAGCACGTTGCACGCCCTGGACGAGAAGACGGCGTTCTGGATTCTGATGACGGAGGCAGCGACGTTGACGGTGGACGGCGCGCCGCCCGCCACTACCGACCAGACCCTATTCGTCGGGTGGAACCTGGTGGCGTATCCGTCCGGTGTGGCGCGCCCCGTGGCCGAGGCGCTGGCATCCATCGCGGGCAAGTACACCGTGGTGTGGGGATACTACGGCGACGAGCCACAGCCATGGAAGCACTACAGCCCTGCTGCGTCCTTCGGCAACGATTTGGCAGAGATGGAGCCGGGCCGCGGGTATTGGGTGCGCGCGACCGAGGCGTGCGTGTTGAGGGTAGAGTACTAGGCGCTCTTTTGACACCCTCCACCAAATGCGCTACGCTGTTCCATACCAGGAGCCTGCACCTGGCACTGCCGCCGCTCCCCTTTGACGCCAGCCTACAGCCACAGGCGCGGTACCTTCCGCGTCGGGATCATCGGCACGGCCCCACCAAGGTCGCGCCGGCTTTCTACGGAGCAGCGAACAAGGAGGCAGGTGTATGAGAAAACAAGCGTCGGTCATCTGGATGGCCTTCGCGCTGGTTGCGCTGTTGGCCGGGTGCGGCGGCGGTTCGCCCACGGCGACGCGCGCGCCCGCCGCAGGTATCACAGAACCCGTTGCGACAGCCGCACCCCCCGCCGCGGCTGCCACGAAAGTCGTTGCGACGCGCGCCCCTGCAACCCAGCCGCGAGCGGATTCCCGGTCAGGTCTTGACCAGTTGGAGATTCTGTGCGCCAATACCGATGCGCTTTTGTACGCATATCTGAAGCAGAACAAGGAGATGACCGACCTGGTCAGCCAGTTCATCCGTCTCCAGGCACAGTATAAAGAGGCAAAGACCACACAAGAGAAAGCCAGAGTCGCGACAGAGTTGAGCGCCCTCGGCCCCAAAATCGGCCTCCAATGGGACGGCAAACAGTGGCTGGTGGTGAACAAGGCCCGATACGACGAATTCATCAACATGTCGGCATTGCAGGCGATCTGGACTTGGGCTGCCCCTTACGCCCGGGGTTTTCTCGCGCTCGCCGGGCGCAAACCGCGGGACGTAACCGGGAAGGGCCTCATCGGCTTGGACATGGGCATGGTGAGGGCGGTCTCTGGGCTAGTGGCGGATGGCGCGGAGGAAGCGCGGCTGGATGAGGTGGAAGACATCCTGCGGAAAGCGGCCGCCAATCCGTCATCCATGACCACCGATGATATGCTCACCCTCTATGGATTCCAGACACGCTATGTTGGGGCGCTGGAGACGCTGGCTGGTCTGAAGCGGCTGGATGAAAAGGTGGAGGATGGGCAGATTCGCTTGCCGGATGGGCGCAAATTCTCTGTGGAGAAGAAGGGTGTGTCTGAAAAGAGGTTCAGTGCGACCGAGAGGTATCTCATTTACACCGAGGATGGCATCCGCATGTTCGTTTGGCAGGTGGTGGACGAGGGCAAATACACCAGCGCAATGAAGTAGGGCAAGGGATGGTGTACAGGAAAACTCGCAGCGGAGTAATGAAGAGGCTGCAGAGGGTGGTAGGGTACACGGAACGAATGTCCGCGAACTCTCTGCGTCCTCAGCGGTGAAAAGGCCGTTGTTTCGGTGGCGTTACACATGAACTTTGTAGACTGGCTCCTGGAGCCGAGCAACCCCTCCGTGCGCTACCTTGCGCTGCGTCATCTGTTGGGGCGGAGCGAGGACGACGCCGACGTGCGCGAGACGCAGGCGGCCATCCCGGAGTCCCCCGTCGTCCGCCGCATCTTCGCCAGGCAGGCGCCCGAAGGCCACTGGGGCGATCCGACCGCGCCCTACCTGCCGAAGTACAAGGCCACCTACTGGACGCTTATGCTCCTGGGCCATCTGGGCTTGAGCCGCGACGACGAGCGGGTGGGGCGCGCTGCCGAGCATGTGTTCGCGTTCCAGGGCGCGGAGGGCGGGTTTCGCGAGCGGGGGGAGCAGGGGGCGCGGCGCGAATACGCCCACGTCGCGGAGCGCGCCCGGCAACGCGGCAAGCGGCCCCCGCCCGAGGCCGAGTTCGTCGCCGACTTGCTGCACCAGTCGGTGTTGTCGTGCCTCACGGGGAACGCGGTCGCGGCGCTGCTGCGCTTGGGGTATGCGGCAGATGCCCGCGTGGGGCGCGCCGTGGACTGGCTAGTGCGCGTGCAGAACGCCGACGGCGGGTGGCTGTGTCCCTATTGGAAGGCGCACATCCGCGACAAGCACGGGTGCTTCTACGGCACCATCTGCGCCCTGGAGGCGCTGGCGGAGATTCCGCCGCACATGCGCACCTCGGCGGTGGACGACGCGGCGGCGCGCGGCGCGGAGTTCCTCCTGATGCACCGCCTGTACAAGGCCGACCATCACGGCTTCGCGGTTATCAAGCCGCACTGGCTCACGCTGGCGTTCCCGTGGTTCTACGGGTACAATATCCTGCGCGGCCTGTGGGTGCTGGCGCGGCTGGGCTATCGCGACCCGCGCATGGAGGACGCGCTGGCCGTGCTCCAAAGCAAGCGAACGACCGACGGCGTGTGGATTCTGGAGAACGCGCCGCAGGGCCGCATGCAGGTCAACCTGGAACAGGAGGGGCGGCCCAGCAAGTGGGTTACGCTGATGGCATTGTGGGCCATCGGAGGCCGGCCTTGCGGCGATGGTGAGGTTTCGGCGGCATAGCGCCCGGCGCGCCGCGGGAAGCCCTCGCCATCCAAGCGGAGGCTCACGTAACACGAGGAGGAAGCACATGAAACGCCTGGTTCTTGTTGTGATGCTTGCCCTGGGCCTGGTCATCGTGGCCGGGGTGCCTGTCGCGGCGCAAGGGGGCGCGCAAGTGGTCGTCGGGCGGGATGTAACCGTTACGGCGATGAGCCCGGTGGCCTCGGACCTGGTGGTGCTCGGCGGCAACGTGGACATCCAGTTCGGCGGGGTCGTTGAGGGGAATCTCGTGGTGTTCGGCGGGAACGTTACGTGCGCGGGGACCGTGCGGGGGTATGTTACGGCGTTCGGTGGGAACGTGGCGCTCAAGAGCGGCGCTCTGGTGGAGGGCGACGTGGTAGCAGCCGGGGGCGAGGTAAGCCAGGATCCGCTCGCCACCGTGCGGGGGCAAGTTCGGTCGGGCTGGGGCGCGTTCGGCGGGGCCGGACTCCCCGCGCTGCCATCGGTCGGCAGGCCCTGGGAATGGCAATGGGAGCGCGGGTGGTCCTGGGATGTATTGGGCGGGCTGTTCGGCAAGATGTTGAGCGTGCTGGTGGCCGTCCTGGCCATCGTCTTGCTGCCCGACCGCGTGCAGCGGGTGCGACAGACCGTGCGCGCCGCGCCGTGGGCCTCGTTGGGCGTGGGGTTCCTGGCCCTGGTGGCAGCCGGGCTTGTGGGCCTGGCGCTGGTTATCACCATCTGCCTGGCCATTTTCGGCGCGCTGGTATGGGTGGCGGTATGGGCCGTTGGGATGTTGGGCCTTGCGGCGCTGGGGTTGGAAGTGGGCGAGCGCATCCTGAAAGGGTTTGGTGCGCAGTCGTTTGCGCCGGCGCTGGCGGTGCTGGTGGGCGCGTTTGTGCTGCTCCTGCTCACGTACCTGCCGTGCTGCATCGGCGCGCTGGTTTACCTGGTTGTGGCGTCGCTTGCCGTCGGGGCAGCGATCCTGTCGGGGATGGGCGCGCGGCCGTATGTTCCGCGTCCATCGGCCCCGTCGGTGTAGGGACGGTCGCGACGCAAGAGCGCGAAAAACGGAGCAAGAGTGAGCAAGAATTTGGCACGCGGGGAGAATTGGAAGCAAGCCCGCAGACCAGTCTCCCCGTGCGTTTTTTCGGCCAAGGGCCCATTTTCGCATTTCGGCGAATCCGTGCTATAATCGCCCCAGGGTTTGTGAACCCTGACACCAACGATGGAGGTTGGCGTGCAAGACAACTACGGCTTCCTCGGCTTGTACCTGCTCATCGCCATTGCCTTCCCCTTTGTGGCTTTGGGCGTGGCGTACCTCCTTCGGCCCAAACGGCCCGACCCCGTGAAGTCTTCCACATACGAGTGCGGCCTTGAAACCATCGGCGAGACGTGGGTTCAGTTCAAGGCGCAGTACTATCTGTTCGCGCTCGTGTTCGTGGTGTTTGACGTGGAGACGGTGTTCCTGTACCCGTGGGCGGTGGCCTACAATCAGTTGGGGCTGTTCGCCTTGGTAGAGGCGCTGATCTTCGTGGGGATTTTGGTCGCGGGCCTGGCCTATGCCTGGCGCAAGGGCGCGCTCCGCTGGATGTAGCGCCCGATTGCGTGGTATCTGTCGCGTTGGGAGAACGTATGTTTGAGGATGACGCAATTCCCGTAGAGCAAATTGACCGCAACGTGTTCCTGACCACGGTGGACTGGATTTACAACTGGGGCCGGCAGTATTCCATGTGGCCGACGATGTTCGGGTTGGCGTGCTGCGCCATTGAGATGATTGGCGCTTCCACGGCGCGCTACGACATCGCGCGGTTTGGCATGGAGTTCTACCGCGCATCCCCGCGCCACGCCGACCTGATGATTGTGGCGGGCACCATCACCCACAAGATGGCGCCCCAGGTCAAGCGCATCTGGGACCAGATGCCCGAGCCCAAGTATTGCCTCGCCATGGGCTCGTGCGCCATCAGCGGCGGCATCTTCAAGTCGTATGCCGTGCTCCAGGGGGCCGACGAGATTCTGCCCGTGGACGTGTACGTGCCCGGGTGCCCGCCCCGCCCCGAGGCCCTGTTTGACGGCATCCGCAAGATTCACCAGATGGTGCGCGCCCAGTCCATCAAGACCGTTCGCTGGTATCGCAATGAGAAGCAACAAGCCTAGCGCCGGCGCACTCGACACGTGCTTTGGCGCTTCTGTTTGCGCTGATGCCTATCCGGAGAGGTAGAGCAGTGACCAACGAAGAAATCCTGGCAAAATTGCAAGAGGCGTTCCCGGATGTCGCGCTCCGAGTCCAGACGGAGGAGACGAAGGATTTCACCCTCATCGTCCCCGCCGAGCGCCTGGTGGACGTGGCGACCCATCTCCGCGACCATCTGGGGTTTGACTACCTGTCCAACGTTACCAGTGTGGATTACCCCGACCGTTTTGAGGTTGTGTATCACCTGTTCAGCATGAAGCGCGGCGGGGGCGTCCTCACGCTCAAGGTGCACCTGCCCGACAAGGAGCACCCGGTGGTGGACTCCGTAACGCCCATCTGGCCGGGGGCCAACTACCAGGAGCGCGAGGTGTATGACCTGATGGGCATCTCCTTCCGCAATCACCCGGACCTGCGCCGCATCATGCTGTGGGACGGCTTCCCGGGGCACCCCCTGCGGAAGGATTTTGAGAATCGGACGTACACGTACAAAGAATTGGAGCCCACCCGCCCCAAGCCGCCAAACTGGTAGGCGCGGCCAGGCTCATCACGCTTGATTCCGAGAAACAGCGGGGGAACAATGCTAAAGACCGAGACGATCACAGTCAACATGGGGCCTCAACACCCCAGCACCCACGGCGTCTTCCGCATGATCCTGACCCTGAACGGGGAAACCATCGTGGACCTCAAGCCGATGTTCGGCTATCTCCACCGCGGGCTGGAGAAGACCAGCGAGAGCCGAACGTACTTGCAGGCCGTCCCGTTCACCGACCGCCTGGACTACATCTGCTCCATGAGCAACAACTTCGCCTACGCGGTGGCGGTGGAGAAACTGGCGGGGATTGAGGTGCCCCTGCGCGCCGAGTACATCCGCGTCATCATGGCGGAACTCACCCGTCTGGTCAACCACATGCTGGCCGTCGGGTTCCTGTTCAACGACCTGGGCGCGTGGTACACGCCCGTGGTCTACGCGTTCCGCGAGCGCGAGCGCATCCTGGACCTGTTTGAGATGGCGAGCGGCTCCCGCATGATGTGCAACTACATTCGCCCGGGCGGCGTCTCGGCCGACCTGCCGGCGGACTTCCTCCCGCTCCTGCGGAAGATGATTCCCCACCTGGAGAACTTCGTCCGCGAGATTCGGTTCTACCTGTCGGACAACGAGATATTCCGGGCCAGGGCCATAGGCGTGGGGTTCCTGCCCGCGGATGTGGCGGTGGCCTACAGCATCACCGGGCCTGTGCTGCGGGCGTCTGGCGTGAAGTACGACGTGCGCAAGGCCGAGCCGTACTCCATCTACGACCAGTTTGAGTTTGACGTGCCCACCCAGGTGGCGGGGGATGTCTACGCCCGCTATCTCCAGCGCCTGGACGAGATGGACGAGAGCCTGAAAATCCTGAGGCAGGCCGTGGAGCGCATCCCCGACGGGGAGTACGCCACCAAGGTCCCGTCGCGCCTGCGCCCGCCCAAGGGCGAAGCCTACGCCCGCATTGAGGCGCCCAAGGGCGAACTGGGGTTCTACCTGGTCAGCGACGGTTCGCCGAACCCGTACCGCTGGCGCAACCGCCCGCCGTCGCTCATCAACCTGTCGGCGCTGCGCGAGATGTGCCTGGGGCACAAGGTGGCCGACGTGGTTACCATCCTGGGAAGCATTGACATTACCCTTGCCGATGTAGACCGCTGATGGGGGAGATATGCAAGTTCTAGATGACCTCTGGATACGAATCGCACAGTGGTTCCGCGGCGTCCTGGAGTCGTTCCTGCCGCCTTGGGCCGTACAGTTGACGATGGATTTGCTGGGCATCGTGCTGCTCCTTGCGTTCGGCGTGGTCGTCGTGCTCGTGTTCACGTACATGGAGCGCAAGGTCATCGCCCGGGTGGGAGACCGCCTCGGCCCCAACCGCGCCGGGCCGTTCGGCGTCTTGCAGGCCTTCGCCGACGCCATCAAGATGCTCACGAAGGAGGATGTTACGCCGACGAACGCCGACCGTTGGCTGTTCCTGGCCGCGCCAATCATCGTCATCATCCCCGCCGTGCTGCTGTACGCCGTGCTCCCCTTTGGGCGCGGGATGGTGGGGGTGGACCTCAGCATCGCCGTCGTGTTCGTTGTGGCGATGGGGGGCATTCCCATCCTGTCCATGCTGATGGCCGGCTGGGCCTCCAACAACAAGTATGCGCTCCTAGGCGGGTTCCGAACCGTGGCGCAACTCATCAGTTACGAGATTCCGATGGTGGTGGCGCTGCTCACTGTGGTTCTGCTGGCCGGCACCATGTCCACCGTCGGCATCGTGGAGGCGCAGGCGTCGTTCCCGTTTGCCCTGGTAACGCCCGCGGCCTTCATCGTGTACATGGTAGCGGGGCTTGCGGAATTGAACCGCACGCCCTTTGACCTGCTGGAGGCGGACTCGGAGATTGTGGCCGGCTACTTCATTGAGTACAGCGGCATGAAGTTCGCCATGTTCTTCCTCGCCGAGTTCATCAACCTGTTCATGGTAGCGGGCATGATCACCACCCTGTTCTTGGCGGGATGGCAGTGGCCCATTCTCCCCTCGTGGCTGTGGTTCCTCATCAAGACGGTCGCGGTGATTTTCGTGATTATGTGGATTCGTTCCACAATCCCGCGCTTCCGCATTGATCAGATGCTGAGTTTCGCGTGGAAGGCGCTTGTGCCGGTGTCGCTGGTCAACCTGTTCCTGGTCGCGCTCGTGGCGAAGTTGCTAGCGCCGGGCTGGGCGCGCACGGGCGTGCTGTTCGTGAGCAACCTGGCGCTGCTTGCGGGGGCCATGGCCATCATGCAGTACAACGCGCGCAAGCAGGAGCAGCGGGCGCGGGCCGCGGGCGAAGCCGCCATCAAGCGCTATTACGGCAGCGAGGTTCGTTGAGGTGGATATGTACGGGAAGGGCATCGCCAAGGGCCTCTGGGTTACCCTGAAGCACATCTGGGGAACCTACGCCAAAGACATCAAGAAGTTTCCCCGACGCTACGCCCCTGGCGGCATCGCCAAGCGTACCGAGTACGACCTGTACGGGCTGTTCACGCTCCAGTATCCGGAGGAGCGATATGAGATGTTCCCGCGGTTTCGCGGGGCGCTCATGCACCTGCGCAATCCGGAGACCGGCGAGCCGAATTGCACGGCGTGCGGCGCTTGCGAGCGGGCTTGCCCCCACGGCGTCATCACCGTAGAGGGCGAGGGTAAGGGGAAAGACCGCAAAGTTACAGCCTACCGGTACGACCTGGGCCGCTGCATCTTCTGCCGCCTGTGTGTGGAGTCGTGCAACTTCAACGCCATTGAGATGAGCCGCGAGTACGAACTCTCGCGCTACAAGAAGGACTTCATTCTGGAGTTGGACGACTTGCTGAAGATCGGCGACAAGTACGGCATCCACAAGACCGGTGAGGCGTGGGGGGTTACGGAATGAGCCTGCCGCAGATCGTTTTTCTCGCAGTCGGACTGATTACCTTGGGGGCGGCGGTGGCCGTGGTAACCAGCCGCAACGTGCTCCACAGCGCGTTCCTGCTGGCGCTGACGTTTTTCGGCGTGGCCGTGCTCTACGTGCTGCTGGATACGCCGTACCTGGCGGCCGCCCAGGTGCTGGTGTACATCGGCGCCGTCTCGGTGCTCATTATCTTCGCCATCATGCTGAGCCGCAAGGTGGCCGCGCCTGATTTGGTGCAGCGCAATAGCCAGTGGCTCCTGGCGCTCATCGTGGCGGTGCTGCTGTTCGGGGCGCTGGCCTACCTCACGCTCCAGGCGGCCTGGCCCGCGGCCAAGCAGGCGCTGGGCGTGGATGCCATCGGCGGGCTGGGGCAGGCGTTCGTGGGCACCTACGCCTTGCCGTTTGAGGTGGTGTCGGTCGTCTTGCTGGTGGCCCTGGTCGGCGCCATCATCATCGCGCGCGAGCGATAGCGGGAGTAGCCATATGATTCCTCTGTCCTGGTTTCTAATCCTGGGGGCGGCGCTGTTCTGCATCGGCATGTACGGCGTCCTGTCCCGCCGCAACGCCATCGGCATTCTGATGGGCGTGGAACTCATCCTGAACGCCGTGAACGTGAACCTGATTGCCTTCTGGCGCTATCGGACGCCCGATCACCTGACGGGCTTGGTGTTTGCGGTGTTCGTCATGGCCATCGCCGCCGCCGAGGCCGCGGTCGGCTTGGCGCTCATCATCGCCATCTACCGCACGCGCAACACTGTGATCGTGGAAGATGTGGATTTGCTGAAAATGTAAGCAGGAGCCATTAGCCTCTAGCCCTTGGCCTTTAGCCCCTAGCCCTTGGTTGGCAGTGGGACTAATGGCTCTATCGGCCAAAGGCTAAAGGCTAACGGCTAACGGCTAGAGGCTAACCGTCCGAACATCCAAGCGGGAGTGAACTCACCGATGACAGAACTGTTTGACTGGGTACGACTGATACCGCTCTTTCCGTTTCTGGCGTTCGCGATCATCCTGCTGTTCACCCAGCGCAACCAGAAACTGAGCACGTATCTGGCGTGGGTCGGGATCGGGCTGGCGTGGATTCTGGGCTGGACGATTGCCTTCCGCGCCATGGCCGATCCGCATGTCCTGGAAGAGGGATTCCGCGCGCCCATCTTCGCCATCCCGACGGGGCGCGGCCTTCTGGAACTGGGCTTCCAGGTGGACGCCCTCACAACGGCCATGCTGTTCATGGTTCCGTTCGTGTGCCTGATGATCTTCATCTACTCCAAAGGGTACATGCACGGCGACCCGCGCTACTCGCGGTTCTTCGCCTACGTCTCGCTGTTCGCTACGGGCATGCTCGGTCTCATCGTGTCCGATAACTTGCTGCTGCTGTACATCTTCTGGGAAGTCATGGGGCTGTGCTCCTACCTGCTCATCGGGTTCTGGTTTGAGAAGCCGTCGGCGATGAAGGCGGGGCTGAAGGCGTTCATCACCACGCGCATCGGCGATGTTATCATGTTCCTGGGCATGCTCCTGCTGTACTCCACGACGGGCACGCTCAGTTTCCACGAGATTTTCTCGGAGGAGACGCTCCACTTCCTGAAGGAGACGATGGTCTGGGTGCCGCTGGTGGGCACGGTGCCGGTGGCGCCTGTGATCGCGATCCTTCTGTTCGGCGGGGCGGTGGGCAAGTCGGCCCAGTTCCCGCTACACGTGTGGCTTCCCGACGCCATGGAAGGCCCCACGCCGGTCTCGGCCCTCATCCATGCGGCCACGATGGTGTCGGCGGGCGTGTACCTGGTAGCCCGCATGTTCCCCATCTTCGCGCTGCTGCCCGAGACGGCGTCCATGTCGGTTGTCGCCTTCATCGGCGGGTTCACGGCGCTGTTTGCGGCGACCATCGCCCTGGCGCAGGACGACATCAAGCGCGTGCTGGCCTACTCCACCATCAGCCAACTGGGCTACATGATTGCGGCGCTGGGCGTGGGCGCGTATGTGGCGGCCACGTTCCACCTCATTACCCACGCCTTCTTCAAGGCGCTGCTGTTCCTCGGCTCCGGCTCTGTGATTCACGGCGCGGGGACGCAGGACATGATGGAGATGGGCGGCCTGCGCAAGAAGATGCCCATCACGTTCTGGACGTTCCTGGTGGGCATGTTGGCGCTGGCGGGGGTTCCGCCCTTCGCGGGCTTCTGGAGCAAGGACGAAATCCTGGCCCACGCCTTTGAGGAGTTCCTGCACAAGGGCGTGGCGTCGTGGCCGTTCTTCGTGTGGCTGGTGCTGTCGCTGGGCGCGCTGCTGACGGCGTTCTACATGGCGCGGCAGGTGTTCCTCACCTTCTACGGCGAGACCCGCTCGCATCACATGCACGCCCACGAAAGCCCGAAGGTGATGACCTACCCGCTCATCGCCCTGGCGGTCTTCGCGGCCTTGCTCGGGTTCGCGGGCGTCCCGGAGGAGTTCCCGGTGCTGGGGCCGCTGTTCGGGCACAACTTCTTCCATCACGTGGTGGGCCACGCCTACCCGGCCACGCCGCTGAATTGGGGCGTGATGGGGCTGTCGGTGCTGCTGGCGCTGACGGGCCTGTTCTTGGGGTGGGTGGTGTACGGGCGCAACCCGCTGAAGCACGGCCAGCCCGACCCGTTGACCAAATTGGGGCCGATGTACACGCTGCTGCGCAACAAGTACTACATTGACGAGTTCTACAGCAAGGTCATCGTGCGGCCTGCCGTGGCCCTTGCCACCCTGCTGTTCCGCTTTGACAACTCGTGGGTGGTGGATCCGTTCGTCAACCTGGTGGGCAAAGTCGGCGTCTGGCTGTCGGACCTGGGGCGCATCTTTGACCTGAACATCATAGACGGCATCGTCAACGGCGTGGCGGCCGTAACCGCGTGGTTCGGCAAGATTCTGCGCCTGACCCAGACCGGCAAGGCCCAGAACTACTTGCTGGTCGCCGTGTTGACGGTCCTGTTGTTGCTGGGATTGTATCTCTACCTGCCCATGTAGTGATTTCCTGGCGCGCGTAACAAGTTGACAACTTGTCCTACACCGAGAACTTGTGGGGAACCGAGGAGGAAGCATAGATGGATTTTCCCATACTGACCGTGATCACGTTCGTACCGCTGCTGGGCAGCCTCATCGTCCTGTGCATGCCCAAGGAGAGGGAGCGGCTCATCAAGCAGTTCTCCATCGCCGTTTCCTTCATCCCGCTCATCCTGTCCATCTTGCTGTGGGTCAATCTGGACAAGGACGCGGGCATCCAGTTTGAGGAACTGGTGGCCTGGATTCCGGCGATTCACGTGAACTACCACGTGGGGGCCGACGGGCTGAGCGTTCCGCTCATCTTCCTCACGGCATTGCTGACGACGCTGTCGCTCTTCTACTCGTCGTTTACCATCAAGAACAGGGTCAAGGAGTTCTTCTTCCTGTTCTTGTTGCTGGAAATGGGGATGTTCGGCGTGTTCGTGTCGCTGGACTTCGTGCTGTTCTACGTGTTCTGGGAGATCGGCCTGGTGCCCATGTACTTCCTCATCGGGGTGTGGGGCGGGCCGCGCCGAGAGTACGCCGCCATCAAGTTCTTCCTCTACACGCTGGTGGGCAGCGTGGCCATGCTGTTGGCGATTATCGGCATCTACCTGAACACGGGCACGTTTGACATCATCCAGGCGGCGGCGCTGCGTCCGTTCGTGGAGAACTTCACGCTGGGGGCGCTGGCGTTCTGGGCCATCTTCCTGGCCTTCGCCATCAAGGTGCCCATGTTCCCGTTCCACACCTGGCTTCCGGATGCTCACGTAGAGGCGCCCACGGCGGGCAGCGTGATCCTTGCCGGCATCCTGCTGAAGTTGGGCTGCTACGGCTTCTTCCGCATCCTGCTGCCCATGTTCCCGGAGCAGTTCCACTACTTCGCGCCCGTGGTGGCCGTGCTGGCCGTGATTAGCATTGTGTACGGCGCGATGGTCTCCATGGCGCAGTGGGACCTCAAGAAACTCATCGCCTACTCCTCGGTGAGCCACATGGGATACGTGATGCTGGGCCTGGCCGCGGCGGCGTTTGCGCTGGGTTCCAAGGACATGCTCACGAGCCAGGCGATTGCCATGAACGGCGCGGTGTTCCAGATGTTCAACCACGGGATTATCACGGGCGCGTTGTTCTTCCTCGTCGGCGTCATCTACGAGCGCGCCCACACCCGCGACCTGAAGGCCTTCGGCGGCCTCGCCAGCAAGGTCCCGTACTACTACGGCATCATGTTGGTGGCGGGTTTGGCGTCGCTGGGGCTGCCCGGCTTGGCGGGGTTCTGGGGCGAGTTCTTCGTGTTCCGCGGGACGTTCGCCATCGCGCCGGTGTATGCGGCCGTGGGCGTCATCGGCATTGTGTTCACCGCCGCGTACATCCTGTGGAAGGTGATTCAGCACGTGTTCCTGGGCCCCTTCAACGAGAAGTGGGCAGACCTTCGCGATATGGATACCTATGAGAAGATCACGCTGTGGCCGCTGGTGGGCTTCATGGTGCTGTTCGGCCTGTACCCGCCGCTGATTGTGGACACGATCAACGCGGCGATGACGCGGTTGCTGTCCGGGCTTATGTAGGGACGCGGCCGGGGGCGAGATTCTTCGCTTCGCTCGGAATGACAGATGGGGGCGGGGGTTCTCGCTCCGCGTGGGATGGCAAGACGGTTTGTGTCATGCTGAGCGGCGGAGCCGCGAAGCATCTCGGGAGGCGAGATTCTTCGCTTCGCTCAGAGATTCTTCGCTTCGCTCAGAATGACAGATGGGGGGCGGGGGCTCTCGCTCCGCGTGAAATCAGAAGGGACGCACCATCGTTTGTGGAGGGTGTGCATTGAACCTGCTAGGTCTTCTTTCGCCGGAGTTGATATTGCTGGCCACCGGGCTGGTGGTGCTCTTCCTGGACATGGCCTTCCACGGCAAGCAGGGGCGGCGCGAGTGGTTGCCCTTCGTCGCCATCGCCGGCCTGGTCGTGTTCCTCATCGCCACCTCGTTCCTGTGGGGCGCGCACGAGTCCCTACTGAGCGACATGATGGCCGTGGACAGTTTCGCGCTGTTCTTCAAGGTCGTGGCGGGCCTGGCCACCCTGCTGGTCATCCTGGCGTCGTGGGACTACTTCCGGGGCAAGACGCCCTACGAAGGCGAGTTCTACGCGCTGTTGGTGCTCGCCGCGCTGGCCATTACCCTGGCCGCTGCGTCTACCGACCTCATCATGGTCTACCTGTCCATGGAGTTCCTGAGCATCGGCTCCTACATCCTGGTGGGCTACCTGCGCGACGATCCCAAGTCCAACGAGGGCGCCATCAAGTACTTCCTGTACGGCGCGGTCGCGTCGGGGATTATGCTGTACGGCATGTCGCTGGTGTACGGCGTAACGGGCACGACGAACCTGGCGCAGATTGCCGCGACCTTCGCGGCGGGGAAGCTCACGGGCGAGATGCTGTGGCTCATGCTGCCGGCGCTGATCATGCTCCTGGCGGGCTTCGGGTTCAAAATCGCGCTCGTGCCCTTCCACCAGTGGTCGCCGGATGCCTACGAGGGCGCGCCGACGCCGGTTACCGCCTTCCTTTCGGTGGGGCCCAAGGCGGCGGGGTTTGCCATCCTGATGCGCGTCTTCCTGGCTGCGTTCCCGGCGTTCCAGTTGGATTGGGCGGCTGTGCTGGCGGCCATCTCCATGATTACCATGACGTTGGGCAATGTGGTGGCCCTGAAGCAGACCAACATCAAGCGCATGTTGGCCTACTCCAGCATCGCCCACGCGGGGTATATCCTCATCGGGTTCGCGTCGGTGGCGCTGGACTCACCTAGCCTGTTCAACGGCGTCAACGGCGTGCTGCTGTACCTGCTGGGCTATCTGTTCAGCAACGTGGGCATCTTCGTCGCGGTCATCGCCTTTGAGAACGCCACCGGCTCCAATCAGATTCCGGACTACGCCGGCCTCATCAAGCGGTCGCCGTGGCTGGCGGGCACGCTGTTCGTGCTGCTGCTGTCGCTCACGGGCATCCCGGCGACGGCGGGATTCCTGGGCAAGTTCTTCGTGTTCGCGGCGGCCATCAACATGCAGTTCTACGTGCTGGCGCTGGTGGGCATTGTGAACAGCGTCGTGGCGGCGTTCTACTATCTGAACGTGGCGCGGTACATGTTCTTCGTGCCGTCGGAGCAGGAGTCGCGCGTAGTTATCGCTCCGGCGCTGGCCGTCGCGCTGGGCGTCGCGACGGTCGCCACGCTGGTTATCGGGCTGTATCCGCAGCCGTTCATTGAGTTCGCGAACCAGTCGGTGCGGCTTCTGGGCGTGTTCTAGTCGGGCGTGCGCCCCCGCGAGGGGCGGTAACCGCGAGTAGACGCGCCCCC
>JBBIHX010000014.1:0-35413 GCA_037446815.1 Caldilineae bacterium
GATGGTCCCCACGTTCACATGGGGCTTCTTCCGCTCAAATACCTTCTTGGCCATCCTGGACTCCTTTCTCTATCTCTGTGCGACTTTGAATTATCTCACCAGTATCCGATCGGCTGTCTCTTTGGATACTTCAGCATAATGATCAAATTCCATCGTGAAGGTGCCCCGCCCCTGGGTCATGGACCGCAACTCCGTCGCATACCCGAACATTTGGGCCAGCGGCACGAACACGCGAATTGCCTGCAAATCACCTCGCCGCTCAATCCCCTCAATCTGCGCCTTCCGCTGATTTAGGTTGCCGATGACATCCCCCATGAACTCTTCGGGGGTTACGACCTCCACCTTCATCACCGGCTCCAGCAGGATGGGGCCTGCCTTCTCCACCCCATCGCGCACGGCCATGGACGCCGCCACCTGGAAGGCCAGTTCCGTGGATGTCTCTGGGTCGTAGGAACCGTCCACCAACGTGAACTTCACATCCACCAGCGGATACCCCGCCAGCACGCCGCTCTCGGCGGCATCCCGCACTCCGCGCTCCACCGCGGGGATGAACTCCTTGGGGATGGCGCCGAACTTTATCTTGCTGTCAAAGATCACGCCCTGCCCCTGGCCGGCCGGCTCAATCTCCAGCCACACGTGGCCGTATTGGCTCTTGGTCCCCATCTGGCGGATGAACTTGCCCTCGGAGCGCACGGCCATGGTGATGGTCTCGCGGTAGGCCACTTGGGGCCGTCCCACCTTCGCCCCCACGTGGAACTCGCGCACCAATCGGTCTACCAGCACCTCCAGGTGCAACTCGCCCATCCCCGAAATCAGCGTCTGGCCCGTATTCTCGTCCACCTTGACGCTGAAGGTCGGGTCCTCGTCGGCGAGGGCCTGAAGCGCCTGGCCGAGTTTCTCCTCGTCGGCCTTGGTCTTGGGCTCAATCGCCACCGAGATCACCGGCTCCGGGAACTTGATCTTCTCCAGCAGCAGCGGCGCATGGAAAGCGCACAGCGTGTCGCCGGTGAAGGTCTCCTTCAGCCCCAGCAGCCCGACGATGTCGCCCGCGTAGGCTTCCTGCAGGTCCTCGCGACGGTTGGCGTACATGCGCAGGACGCGCCCCACGCGCTCTTTGGCGTTGCGGCTTGCGTTGCGCACCTGCGCGCCCACCGTGATCTTGCCCGAGTACACCCTCACGTAGGCCAGCCGCCCCACGTAGGGGTCGGTAGCAATCTTGAACGCGAGGGCTGCCAGCGGCTCCTGCTCGTCCGCCACCCGCGACACCGTCTCGCCGGAGCGCGGATCCACTCCCGCCACCGGCGGGATGTCCACCGGCGAGGGCAGGTACCAGACGATGGCATCCAGCAGGGGCTGCACCCCCTTGTTGCGCAGCGCCGCGCCGCACAGCACGGGCACCAGCGCGCCTTTCAGCGTCGCCCGGCGCAGCGCCGCGCGGATTTCCTCCGGGATGATCGTCTCACCTTCCAGGTATTTGACCATGAGATGATCGTCGTGTTCTGCCGCCTGCTCCAGCATGACCTCCCGATAGTGCTCGGCTTGCTCTTTCAGGTCATCCGGAATCTGGCGTCGGGCGGCCACCGTCCCCAGGTCATCCTCGTAGATGATGGCCTGATTCTCCACCAGGTCCACCACCCCGACGAATGTCTCCGAGACGCCGATGGGAATCTGCACCGCCACGGGATTGGCAGAAAGCCGATCTCGGATCATCTCAATCGTGTGCCAGAAATCGGCACCGATTCGGTCCATCTTGTTAACGAAACAGATGCGGGGTACGTGATACCGGTCTGCCTGTCGCCAGACGGTTTCGGACTGCGGTTCCACCCCGCTCACGGCGTCAAAGACCACGACGCCGCCATCCAGCACGCGAAGGCTTCGCTGCACCTCCGCGGTGAAATCAATGTGTCCGGGCGTATCAATGATGTTAATCTGGTGATTCAGCCAGTAACAGGTTACGGCTGCCGACTGGATGGTGATGCCGCGCTCGCGTTCCTGCTGCATCCAGTCTGTAACGGTTGTCCCCTCGTCAACATTCCCCATTCGGTGCGTGCGCCCTGTGTAGAACAGGATGCGCTCGGTGGTCGTGGTCTTCCCAGCGTCAATGTGGGCAATGATCCCGATATTCCGAATCTGCGCTAAAGGAATGTCCCTGGGCATATCACAACCACCTGGGTCTCGCGCCGTCGGTGGCCGAGGCTCCCCTCCTACCAGCGGTAGTGCGCGAAGGCCCTGTTGGACTCGGCCATCTTATGGGTGTCTTCTTTCTTCTTGATGGTCGCGCCCTCACCCTTGTAGGCGTCCAGAATCTCCGCGGCCAACTTCTCGGCCATGGAGCGCCCCGACCGCTTGTGCGCCGATTCCAGAAGCCACCGCATGGCCAGCGACGGCCGCAGATGCTCCGGAATCTCCACCGGAACCTGGTACGTGGCGCCGCCAACTCGGCGCGGCTTCACGTACAGCACCGGCATCGCGTTGTTCAGCGCCTTCTCAAAGACTTCCAGCGGATTGGTGTGCGTCCGCTCCTCAATCAGGTTGAAACTATCGTAAACAATGCGCAGCGCCGTGCTTTTCTTCCCACGTCGCATCATGTGGTTGACGAAGCGCCCTATCAATTCGCTGTTGTACCGCGGATCGGGCTCCACAGGCCGCCGCGCCGGACGATACCTTCTAGGCATTCCTCAAAACCCTCCAACTAGACTTCACGCTCCCCAATCCCTTCGCTGGCGGAGCGGGCAGAAGGACTCGGCTCCCCTACGCCTTGGCCTTGGGTCGCTTGGCGCCGTACTTGGAGCGCCCCTTCTTGCGGCCCTCCACGCCGGTGGCGTCCAGCGCGCCGCGCACGATGTGATACCGCACGCCGGGCAGGTCCTTCACGCGGCCGCCGCGCACCAGCACCATGGAGTGCTCCTGCAGGGTGTGGCCCTCGCCCGGGATATACGCCGTTACCTCAATCCCGTTGGTCAGGCGCACCCTGGCGATCTTGCGCAAGGCCGAGTTCGGCTTCTTCGGCGTCATCGTGCGCACCACCGTGCACACGCCGCGCTTCTGGGGCGACCCTTTGCCGCTGACCGTCTTCCGCTTCAGCGCGTTGTACGTGTACCGCAGCGCAGGAGCCTTGCTCTTCTTTGCCTTCTCTGTTCGCCCTTTTCTCACCAGTTGATTGATCGTCGGCAAGTCTGAACCTCCCTGATTCTGCTTGGCCAATCCCAAGTTCTGCCTGGAGTCGGTTCCATCTTGTGTTGGTGAACCATGCGCGCACTCTCTTCGCGTGTCATTGCGAGCGAAGCGAAGCAATCCCGCGCCCCGGAGATTGCTTCGGGCACTGCGTGCCCTCGCAATGACGGCTACCAACAGACTTTGGAACCGAATCTCTGCCTGTTTTTGGGCAAAACAACAGCCGCCTCACCTGACGTGGGCACGCGACCTGATAAATCAGGCCCAACCTATGGTGACGTGGCTGCTGCACACAGGACCCAGCGACGATCTCTTTTTCGCTCTTGCGAGCGGATCACGCTATATGGGCCCACGAACCGCTAGTATAGCACACCTCTACAGTCTAGTCAAATTCCGTGTCGTCGTCTTCATCAAAATCTGCCGAACTGCCCCCGGCCCCCAACTCGCCGGCCGCCGACCCGCCGCCAATCTCCAATTGCACGCGCTCGCGGAACAATCGCCGCGGCGGGCGGAACGCCGACCCGACGGGGATGAGTTTGCCGATGATGACGTTCTCCTTCAGGCCGCGCAACTCATCCACAGCGCCTTCAATCGCCGCCTCGGTCAGCACGCGCGTCGTCTCCTGGAACGAAGCCGCCGCCAGGAAACTCTCGGTGCTCAACGCCGCCTTGGTTACCCCCAGCAGCGCCGGAGAGCCGGTGGCCGGCTTGCCGCCCTGGGCGATCACGGCTTCGTTGCGCCGCTCAAACTCAAACCGATCCACCATCTCGCCGGGCAGCATGTCCGTATCGCCCGAACTCCGCACCCGCACCTTCCGCAGCATCTGGCGGATGATGATTTCAATGTGCTTGTCGTGGATGTTCACGCCCTGGCTGCGGTACACCTTCTGCACCTCTTCCAGTAGGTACATCTGCGCGGCCTCGGCGCCCTGAATGCGCAGCACTTCGCGCGGGTTCTTGGCGCCCTCGGTCAGTTGGTCGCCCGCCTTCACCTCCATGCCCTTCTCCACGCGCAGGCGAGCCGCAGCAGGCACCTCATACTCCCGCTCTTCCACATCCTCGCGGCGCACGATGGCCTTGCCTTCCTCAAAGAAGACCTGCCCCGGAATCCGCGCGACGACCGAACCTTCTGGCCCTTCGGCAAGCACAGCGCCTTCCTGAATCTGGTCGCCGTCTTCCACCTTGCGCGTGGCATCCGCCGGAAGCGCGTACTCCTCACTGATGACGCGGCTGGACGTGATCTTAATCTTGCGCTGGTCGCCCTGCCAAACGACATCCACCACGCCGTCAATCTCGGCGATGAGCGCCTCGCCCTTGGGCACGCGCGCCTCAAACAGTTCCTCCACGCGCGGCAGGCCCTGGGTAATGTCCTCAGCGCCCGCGACGCCGCCGGTGTGGAATGTGCGCAGCGTCAACTGCGTGCCAGGCTCGCCGATGCTCTGCGCCGCGATGATGCCCACGGCTTCGCCCAGCGCCACCAACTCGCCCCGCGCCAAATCCCGCCCGTAGCACTTGCGGCACAGGCCGAACTCCGAGCGGCAGGTCAGCGGCGACCGCACATACACGCGGGTAACGCCGGCCTTCGCCACGCGGCTCAGCGCGGCCTCGTCTATCATCTCACCCGCCTGCACCAGCACCTCGCCCGTCTTCGGGTGGGCGATGGGGCCGGCAGCCACGCGACCCAGCACGCGGTCCTTCAGTTCCATGCGCGGGTCAATGCGCTTGGTGGATTCCACATCCACCCAGATACCGCTTCGCGTCCCGCAATCCTCCTCCGCGATGATGACATCCTGGGCCACATCCACCAGTCGCCGCGTCAGGTAGCCGGCGTCTGCGGTGCGCAGCGCGGTGTCGGCCAGACCCTTGCGCGCGCCGTGGGTGGAGATGAAGTATTCCAGCGCCGTCAACCCCTCGCGGAAGTTGGACCGAATGGGCAGCGCGATGATGCGCCCCGACGGGTCGGCCATAAGCCCGCGCATCCCCGCCAACTGGCGGATGGGCTGCGCGCCGCCTTTGGTCGCCCCCGACATGGCCATCGCGCCGATGGGGCTGAGCGGGTCCAGCGTCTTGCGCACCTCTTCGGTGATCTCGTCGGTCGCCCGCGTCCACAGGTCCACGATTTTGCTGTACTGTTCGCCATCGGTGATAAGGCCGCGGCGGTACTGCCGCTCTATCTCCTCCACTTCCTCGCTCGTCTGCTGCACGATGCGCTGCTTGGCCTCGGGGATGGCGATGTCGCTGATGGCGATGGTCGCGCCCGACTGCGTCGCGTACCGGAAGCCGATTTCCTTGATGCGGTCCACCAACTTGGCCGTCTCCTCGCGGCCCAGTTTCTGGTAGCACAGCGCCACCACTTCCTTCAGCGCGCCCTTGTCCATGAGGCGGTTCACGAAGCGCAGTTCCTTGGGCAGAATCTGGTTGAACAGCACGCGCCCCACGGTCGTCTCCATCACCTTCGGCGCGGCCCCGTCGCCCCGCACCATCACCTTGATGCGCGCCTGCAAATCCACGATTCCCAGGCTGTAGGCCAGTTCTACCTCATCAAAGTCGGCGAACAACTTGCCCTCGCCCTTTGCTCCTGGGCGCTCCGCCGTCAGGTAGTAGCAGCCCAGCACCATGTCCTTGGACGGGCCTACCACCGGCTCGCCGTTGGCGGGCAGCAGCAGGTTATTGGCCGAAAGCATCAGCGTGCGGGCCTCTTGCACCGCCGATTTGGACAGCGGCACGTGCACAGCCATCTGGTCGCCGTCAAAGTCCGCGTTGAACGCGGGGCACACCAGCGGGTGAATCTGGATGGCGCTCCCTTCAATCAGCACCACCTCAAACGCCTGGATGCCCAACCGGTGCAGGGTCGGCGCGCGGTTCAGCAAGACCGGCCGCTCCTTGGTGATCTCCTCCAGCACGTCCCACACTTCGGGGCTGAGGCGATCCACCAGGCGCTTGGCGCTCTTGATGTTGTGCGCGAAGTTGTATTCCACAAGCCGCCGCATGACGAAGGGGCGGAACAGTTCCAGCGCCATTCGCTTCGGCAGCCCGCACTGGTGCAGTTGCAGGTCGGGGCCCACCACGATGACCGACCGGCCCGAGTAGTCCACGCGCTTGCCCAGCAAGTTGCGGCGGAATCGTCCCTGCTTGCCCTTCAGCATGTCGGATAGCGATTTGAGTTTGCGCTTGCCTGTGCGGGAGATGGCTCGGCCTCGGCGGCCGTTGTCCACCAGCGAGTCCACCGCTTCCTGCAACATGCGCTTCTCGTTGCGCACGATCACGTCCGGCGCGCCCAAGTCCAGCAGCCTCTTCAGGCGGTTGTTGCGGTTGATGACGCGGCGATACAGGTCGTTCAGGTCGCTGGTGGCGAACCGCCCGCCGTCCAGTTGCACCATGGGCCGCAACTCCGGCGGGATAACCGGCAGGACGGTCAGGATCATCCATTCGGGCTTGTTGCCCGAGCGGCGGAAGGCTTCCACCACCCGCAGGCGCTTGGCTGCCTTGCGGCGCTTCTGCTTGGATTTGGAGGTGTTGAGTTCCACGCGCAGTTCGTGGGCCAGTTTGTCCAGGTCCAGCCCGCTGACGATTTCGCGGATGGCCTCGGCCCCCATGCCGGCGCGGAACACCGTGCCCCACTTGTTCTTGAGTTCGTAGTACTCGGTCTCGCTGATGAGTTCCAGGGGCTGAAGGCTCTTCAGTTCATGAATCTCGCGGTCGTACTGCTCACGCTGGGCCTCAACATCGCGGCTCAGTTTCTCCTGAATCTGCTCAATTTCCTGCGATGCCGCATGCCGGACCTGATCCTTCTCCAGGGCCAGCGCGGCGGTCTTCTCCTCGCGGTCGCGCCGCAGGCGAGTCTCCAGGCTGCTGATCTCCCGCTGAAGAAGGTCATTCAGGCGCTTCAGATGCTCGCGCACCAGCACCTCGCCCTTCTCGGCGATGACGTGCTCGCCCAGCGCCAGCGTCTCCGTCGCCTGCTCGTCCAGGTGCGACTCCAAGTACTCGCGCAGGCGGTTCGCCTCGGCCAGCAGGCCCTCGGACTGGCGCGAGAAGTGGTCTTCAATCTCGGCTTCATACGCCTCTTGCTGGGAGGTCAGGACCTCCAGCCGCTCGTCGCGTTGCGCCTGAATGGCGTCTATGGCTTCCTGGGCCTCGGCTTCCAACTTGGCGATGCGCGCGGCCAGGTCTTTCTCCTTGCGCTGGATGGCCCGCTGGCGCGCTTCCTCGTCCACGCTGGTGATGACATACTGCGCGAAGTACAGGATGCGTTCCAGGTTGCGCGGGGACATGTTGAGAAGGAGCCCCAGGCGGCTCGGCACGCCCTTGACGTACCAGATGTGTGCCACCGGCGACGCCAGTTCAATGTGCCCCATGCGCTCGCGGCGCACCTTGGCGGGCGCGACTTCCACGCCGCACTTCTCGCACACGATGCCCTTGAAGCGAATGCGCTTGTACTTCCCGCAGGCGCACTCCCAGTCCCGCGTGGGGCCGAAGATGCGCTCGCAGAACAGCCCGTCGCGCTCGGGCCGCAGCGTCCTGTAGTTGATGGTCTCCGGCTTCAGCACCTCACCGTGCGACCAACTGCGAATCTCCTCCGGAGAAGCAAGTCCAATCCGCAAAGCAGCAAAGTCGTTGACTTCCACTCGTATCCTCCCTACCTTTCCCAACCCGGGAGCGAAAGGCCGCCGCCCAGTCGGGGCACGCGCTCTTCCTCTTCCTTGCCAAACTGGATCATCTCGCCCTTTTCATCCAGAACCTGTACCGACAGACCCAGGCTCTGGAGTTCCTTCACAAGCACGCGGAACGACTCGGGCACGCCCGGCTCCATAATCGGCTCGCCCTTGACGATGGCCTCGTAGGTCTTCACGCGCCCGGTTACGTCGTCCGACTTGATGGTGAGCATCTCCTGCAGCGTGTGGGCCGCGCCGTAGGCCTCCAGCGCCCACACTTCCATCTCGCCAAAGCGCTGGCCGCCGAACTGCGCCTTGCCGCCCAGCGGCTGCTGCGTAACCAGCGAGTAGGGGCCTGTGGAGCGGGCATGCACCTTATCCTCCACAAGATGCAGCAATTTCATCATGTTGATGACGCCCACCGTTACCGGCTGGTCAAAGGGCATGCCGGTCTTGCCGTCGTACACGATCATCTTGCCCGAGGTCGGCAACGGCACGTTGCGCTCCCTACTGACCTGCAACGCGCGGGCGAACAGGTCCTCATCGCTGATGCCGTCCACGTTCTCGCCCTGGTCGCGGAGCCACAGGCGGAAGCACACCTGCCGAGCCTCCTCGTCCGCTTGACGCCGCTCGGCCAGCGACCGTTCGCTGTCCTCAAACGCGAGGATGCGGTCGGGATCGTAGCCCTGCTCGCGCAGCCACTCCTGCAGCGCGGCCCGCCGCGCATACCGGCGGTCGTAGGCCAGCGCTTCGGAGTCGTACGGCTTGCCCTCAAGCCAATGGGCCAGGTACAACCGCCGCACGTCGTCGTCATCTTCCAGTTCGTCCTCGGAGTACCCTTCCTCGGCCACCCACTTCCAGGCCCGCTCGGTTACCTCTTCCCAGGCTCGGTCAATCATCCACGCGCGCGCCAATTCGGCCGAAATCTCGTCCTCGTCTGCGCCGTCAAACACGGGCGAAACCGCGCGGAATCCCAGGCGGTCGGCCGCCCACCCCAGATGCGTCTCCAGAATCTGGCCGATGTTCATGCGCGCGGGCACGCCCAGCGGGTTCAGGATAATTTCAACCGGCGTGCCGTCGGCCAGGAATGGCATATCTTCCACCGGCACTACCTTGGAGATCACGCCCTTGTTCCCGTGGCGCCCGGCCATCTTGTCGCCTTCCATGACCTTGCGCAACTGGGCCACGCTGACCTGCACCAGGCGATCCACACCCGCCGGCAGGTCGCGATGCTCCTCGCGGTCAAAGACCTTGACCTCTACCACCTTCCCGCGCTCGCCGTGCGGCAGGCGCAGGGACGAATCCTTGACCTCGCGCGCCTTCTCGCCGAAGATGGCGCGAAGGAGTTTCTCCTCCGGCGTGAGGTCCCCCTCGCCCTTGGGCGTGAGTTTGCCAACCAGAATGTCGCCAGGCCGGACCTCCGCGCCAATGCGGATGATGCCTTCTTCATCCAGGTCTTTGAGGGCCTCGTCGCCAAGGTTGGGGATGTCGCGGGTGATCTCTTCGGGCCCCAATTTCGTGTCGCGGGCTTCAATCTCGTGCTTCTCTATGTGCACCGAGGCGAACTTGTCATCCCAAACGAGTTTCTCCGAGATGAGCACCGCGTCCTCGTAGTTGCCGCCTTCCCACGACATGAAGGCCACCAGTACATTCTGGCCCAGCGCCAACTCGCCGCCGTCGGTGGACGAACTGTCGGCCAGCACCGCGCCCTTCTTGACCCGATCGCCCTTGGACACGCGCGGACGCTGGTCAATGCACGTGCTCTGGTTGGACCGGGCAAACCGCCGCAGGGGATACACGGTCAACTTGCCATCGTCGCCGGCCACCACAATCTGGCGGCCTGTAACCGACACCACCTCGCCGTCTTCCTGGGCCAGCACCACCTGACCCGAATCCCACGCGGCCTGGGCCTCAATTCCCGTGCCCACAATCGGCGCTTCGGGCGCGATCAGCGGCACCGCCTGGCGCTGCATGTTGGACCCCATCAGGGCGCGGTTGGCATCATCGTGCTCCAGGAACGGAATCAGCGCCGCCGACACGCTCACGATCTGCTTCGGCGACACGTCCATGTACTCCACGCGCAGAACCGAGTCCATCAGGAACTGCTGGCTTCGTCGTACGGACACGCGGCTCTCCACAAATTGGCCGTACTCGTCCAACTTCGCGTTGGCCTGCGCGATGGTGTACTGATCTTCCTCATCGGCGGAGAGGTACACGACCTCGTTGGTAACCGCAGGAACCACATCCACCGACTCCTTGCCCTCAAGGGGCAGGGCTGCGATGCGCTCGGCCAGGTCCGGGGTTACAAACGTGCCGGGCTGGGCCACCACCTCGCCGGTCTCGGGATCCACGATCTTCTCGCGAAGCGTGTGGTTGACCAGGCCCTCCACCGTGCGCGGAACCTGCCGGATGACCTTGCGGTAGGGGGTTTCTATGAAGCCGAACTCGTTGATGCGGGCGTAAGTCGCCAACGAGCCGATAAGGCCGATGTTCGGACCTTCGGGCGTCTCAATGGGGCAGATTCGCCCGTAGTGGCTGTGGTGCACGTCGCGCACGTCAAACCCGGCGCGTTCGCGGCGCAGACCTCCAGGGCCCAGCGCCGACAATCGCCGCTTGTGCGTCAGTTCCGCCAGCGGGTTGGTCTGGTCCATGAATTGCGACAGTTGGCTGCCGCCGAAGAACTCGCGAATGGCCGCCACCACCGGACGAATGTTCACCAGGCTCACAGGGCTCATCTGCTCCGGGTCGCGGATGCTCATGCGCTCGCGCACCACCCGCTCCATGCGCAGCAGGCCGATGCGCAACTGGTTCTGGATCAACTCGCCCACCGTCTTGATGCGGCGGTTGCCCAGGTGGTCAATGTCGTCGGCCGGCTCCGCGCCGTTATTGACCAGGATGATGCGCTCCACGACCTTGACCAGGTCTTCTTTCGTAAGCACCTGCTTTTCTAGCGGTGTGTCCAAGCCGAGGCGCTTGTTCAGTTTGTAGCGCCCAACGCGGCCCAAATCGTACCGGCGAGGGTTGAAGAACAGCGCATCCAAGAAAGTCCTCGCGTTCTCCTCCGTTGGAGGGTCGCCCGGCCGCAGTTTCTTGTAGAACTCAAGCAGCGCCGCCTGCTGGCTCTTTGTGCTGTCGCGCTCAATGGTTGAACGGATGTAGGGGTGGGACGGGATGGTATCCACCGCGGCGAACAGGGCCTCTATCTCCTCGTCGGAGCCGAAGCCCACGGCGCGCAGAAGCACCGTTACCGGCAACTTGCGCTTCCGGTCCACCTTGACCGAAATCACATCCTTCTTGCTGGTCTCAAACTCCAGCCACGCGCCGCGGTTGGGAATCAGTTTGGCGAAACACAGGTCCCGGCCCGTGGAAGGCTCCTTCTCCAGCGTGAAGTACGCGCCAGGGGAGCGAATCAACTGGCTGACGACCACGCGCTCCGCGCCGTTGATAATGAAGGTACCGTTCTCGGTCATCAGCGGGAAGTCGCCGAAGAAGACCTCCTGCTCTTGCACCTCGCCGGTGTCTCTGTTCACGAGGCGCACCGTTACCCAGAGGGGCGCCGCCAGCGTCATGTCCCGCTCCCGGCACTCCTTCTCCGAGTACTTCGGCTCGTCAAATCGGAAACTGTCAAAGTGAAGTTCCAGATTCTTGTTGAAACTCTGAATCGGCGAAATCTCTTGGAAGAGCTCTTTCAGGCCTTCCGTCTTGAACCACTCAAAAGCCTCCAACTGAACCTCAATAAGACGAGGCAATGGCATCACATCGGGAAGCCTGGCATAGTTCTTAACCGCCGAATTTCGGGTCATGCACATCCGCTCCTTCACGATAGGTTACGCATTTGGGTTGCGCGCGGGCCTCGTCGGCGGGGCACACACGCGCCACACGGACGGCCAGCGGGGACCTGGATCTCGGGAACACCGGTGGGGGCACGACCGAGCGGTCGGCGCCAAACGAACGCAACGCAGCGCAAAACCCCCGGCTCTCGCCTGCTCTTGTCATTCCAGTCGGCCACATCACCCTCCGCGCAACGCAACATGAACCGGAGAGCGACCTTGCCCGCATCGTTGCAGGGAACCGAACCGGGGATAGAAAACCGCCGCGCGCCCTGGAACAGAAATCAAAACCTAACCGTCCCTGGATTCCAAAACAAGAACGCACAGGTGTACCTGGCCCACTTGCCGCAACTTCCCATTATAGCAAACTGTCCTACCTCTGTCAAATTTAGCCTCCGCGCGACACAGTTTCAGAGTGTGCTGGCGACTGTCGTTGCGAGGGCGCGGGGGGAACACCTAACCCCCTCACCCCAGCCCTCTCCCGGCGGGCGAGGGGACATGGCTCTCACCCCAACCCTATTCGCGCAGATTCGCGTTCATTCGCGGTTACGAGACTGTCATTGCGAGGGCGCGGAGCGCCCGAAGCAATCCCCGGGGTGCGCGATTGCTTCGCTTCGCTCGCAACGACACACGAGGAGAGTGTCCACGCGTTTCACCAACACAAGATGGAACCGACCCGCGCGCCGCCCCCATTTGACAATCCCCCCGCCGTCCGCTATCATAACATCGTGCCCAAGCAGGTCGGGCGATCGCGGCTGGAAGACTCCAGCCGAGGAAAGTCCGAGCTCCACAGAGCACGGTGCTGGATAGCGTCCAGGCGGGGCGACCCGACGGAAAGTGCCACAGAAAACAACCGCCCTCGCCGCCGCGAGGCGACGGGGGTCAGGGTGAAAAGGTGGTGTAAGAGACCACCAGCAGTCCGGGCGACCGGGCTGGCTAGGCAAACCCCACCGGGAGCAAGACCAAATAGGAGGGCACGGCGGCTTCGCCGCCAGCAGGCTGCTCGTCTGCGCCCTTGGGTGGGTCGCTAGAGGTGTCAGGTAACTGCCACCCCAGATAGATGATCGCCGGCCGCTTTGGCGGCTACAGAACTCGGCTTACAGACCCGCTTGGGCACACAAGCACCTTACCACGCCTACCGCCAACTCTATAGCCAGGGCAAAGCCGCTGCGCACATGTGAAGGATGGGTGAAAAATGCGGTGCCTAATTTTAAAACTTCGCGCAGGGGCTTTACATATCCCAAGAAGTGGTGTATAATGGGTCAAAGTGGGGCAACGTAGAGGGAAAGTGCATCGTCATTGGCCCACGCGAGGGCCGACCAGGGCGGCATACCATGTTCCTGTACGAGTATCTGCACACAATTGACGAGAAGGGCCGAATCACCGTCCCAGCCAAGTACCGGCCCTTTCTGGAGGCCGGCATGGTGGCCACGCGAGGCCTTGAGCGATGCATCGTCGTCTACCCGATGGATGCATGGAAGGCCCTGGTGGACAAGATCATGGGTTTGCCCTCTACGCCCAGGCCCATGCGGGAGTACGCTCGGCTCATCTTCTCCGCCGCGGCAGACCTGCGCGCCGACCGTCAAGGCCGTATTCTTATCCCGCCGGTCCTTTACAACTACGCCGAGATTGACTCCGAAGCGATGATCATCGGCATGTGGGACCGCTTTGAAATCTGGCAGCCCAAACGGTGGAAAGAGTACCGCGACGCCATGGAGCGGGACGCCGAGTTCATCTCTGACAAACTGGCCGAACACGGCCTGGCCGTATAGTGGGCGTCGCCCAGAGGGCTATCCATGGACGAGCCCGCGCACACCCCCGTTCTACTACATGAGGTTATACAGGCGCTGGCAATCCAGCCCGCCGGCTGGTACGTGGATTGCACGGTGGGATTGGGAGGGCACAGCAGCGCCATATTGGAAGCCTCCGGGCCGGATGGCAGGCTCCTCGGATTGGACGCCGACGCCCGATCCCTGGAACTGGCGAGGCAGCGACTGGCGGCCTTTGGGCCGCGCGCCGTGCTGGTGCACGCCAACTTCCGCGACCTGGAACGAGTCGCCAAAGACGTTGGGGTGGAAGCCGCAAACGGGATCGTCATGGACCTGGGACTCTCATCTTGGCAACTTGCCGACCGCAGCAGGGGCTTCTCGTTTCACGACGAGGGCGGCCTGGACATGCGATTTGACCCGTCGGAAGGCGTCAGCGCCGCCGACCTGGTGAACAGCCTGGGCGAGGACGAACTCGCCAACATCATCTGGCGCTACGGCGAGGAGCCGAAGGCGCGACCCATCGCCCGGGCCATCGTGCGGGCACGGCCCATCGCTACCGCCGACCAACTGGCCGAGGTCATCGCCCGCGCGGCGGGACGGCGAGGCCGAATCCATCCGGCGACGCGCACCTTCCAAGCCCTGCGAATCGCGGTCAACCGCGAGTTGGAAAGCCTGGAACAGGCCCTGCCGCAAGCCGTGCGGCTGCTGGCCCCGGGCGGCAGATTGGCGGTCATCTCTTTCCACTCGCTGGAAGACCGCATCGTCAAAACGTTCTTTAGAAACGAATCCAGGGATTGCATTTGCCCGCCCGGGATGCCGCAATGCACCTGCGGGCATCGCGCAACCCTGCGCATTGTGAGCAAGAAACCCATCACGCCCGGCCCCCGCGAGGTCATGACCAACCCGCGGGCGCGGAGCGCCAAATTGCGCGTCGCAGAAAGGCTACCGTAGACACCATGAGCGCCGAACGCACGGCAACCCAGGGAACGCCGAAACCCGCGTCCGCCCCGCGGGCCGCTGCCGTATGGCGCACCATTCGGCAGAGGGGGCTCATAGCGGTCCTTGCCGCCCTTACCATCTTCTGCTGGGCAGCCATTCCGCTGTACACCAGCACCGAGCGGACGCATGCCGAATATCAGATCGCCGCGCTCCAGGAGCAGATTCTGCAACTCCAGCGCGAGAAGGCGCAGCTGACCAAAGAACTGGCCGAGCGGCTACGGCTGGACGTCTTGGAAAAGGCCGCCCGAGAAGAGGGCCTCGGGCCGCCGGTTGCGGCGGACTACCTGGCCGCGCCATAGGTTGAACAATCGCTGCACCCCCTCGCCGCCTACCGTAAGCGGCGCAAGGGGGTGGAGTCGCCCTTGCGGGCGTAGACATCGCCGCGCCCATGCGCGTACCGCGCGGCAGAGTTTTGGGGGAGACGAGGGAGATAGGGCAAATGGATCGCTCGCCAGAGGAGATCACGAGACAGAGATGGCAAATACTCAGCGTGCTCTTCGCCGCATGCGCGGTCTTCCTCATGCTGTCCCTCGTGGTAGGCCAGTTTGGGCATGCCAGCACATCCTCGGCCGACGCCGCTTCGCCGGGCAACATCCAACTGCCACGCGGGTCGCTGGCCGACCGCAACGGCTTCCCCCTTGCGTTTGATGTCTTTGAGTACGACGTGGAGGCCAGCCCTGCCGGCCTCAGTTCGGAGAAGCGCGACCGATTGGCCCAGGAGTTGGCGCCTCTCCTAAACAAGCCGCAAGAGGAAATTCGCGCCCTGCTGGAAACCGACAAGCCCTACGTAACGTTGGCCACAGGCCAAACGGGACTGGTGGAGCCGGCCCTTGACGAACTCCGCAAGACGTTCGGCCCCGTGGTCAAGGCCGTCCCGCATCCGGTGCGATTCTACCCCGAAGGGGCGTTGGCCGCCCACGTGCTCGGCTTCGTCAACGCCGAGCCCAAAGGATGCTATGGCGTGGAGGAGTACTACCAGCAGGACCTGCACCGAGAGCCGGTGCCCCTGGAGAAACTTGGGTCGGCAGCGTGGGACGACATCCAGGCGTCGGATACCACCCTCATCCTCACCATTGACCGCTATGTGCAGCGCGTCGCCGAGGAGGAACTGGATGTCGCCATCAAGCAGACCGGCGCAAAGGCCGGCCAGGTCATCGTCATGATCCCCCAGACCGGCGAGGTCCTTGCCATGGCCAGCAGGCCGACCTACAAGCCCGCCGAGTTCCTGGAATCTCCGCCCGAGACGTGGATCAATCGGGCCATCTCCGAAATCTACGACCCGGGCTCGGTGTTCAAACCCATCACCTACGCCGGCGCGTTGGATTCCCAGACCATCACGCCCGACGAACTGTTCTACGACCCGGGCGTCATTGAAGTCGGCGGATACAAGATTTACAACTGGGATCGGGTCGGCCACGGCACCGTGGACATCGTGGAAGCGCTGGGCAACTCCCTGAACGTCGTCGCCGCCACCATCAGCCAGCGCATGGGCAAAGAGCGGTTCTACCTGTACGTCCGCAAGTTCGGGTTCGGCCAGCGCACCGAGATTGACCTCATGGGCGAAGTGCCCGGCATCGTCAAGACGCCCAACGACCCGATGTACTCCAACTCCGATCTCGGCGCCAACTCCTACGGCCAAGGCATCTCGGTTACGCCCATTCAGATGATCTCGGCGATCGCATCCATCGCCAACGGCGGGGTGCTCATGTCGCCCCAGGTTGTGAAGCGCAAGATCGTGGGCGGCCAGGTTGTGGAATTGCAGCCGAGGGCCATTCGCCGAACCATCAGCCGAGAGACGGCGGAGACGCTCACCTCGCTCCTGGTGCGCGTGGTGGATGAGTACCTGCCCCAGGCCAGGGTGCCGGGGTACAGCATCGCCGGTAAGACGGGAACCGCCCAGATTCCCATGGGCGGCACATTCGACCCGACCGATTACATCGCGTCGTTCGTGGGGTACGGTCCGGCCACCAACCCGCAACTGGTGATTCTGGTGAAACTGGACCGGCCGCAGACCGTGAGGTCCGGGGGCGGGGCCGCAGCGCCGGTCTTCCAGCGCATCGCATCGCGCCTGTTCAAGTATCTCGCCATCCCGCCCGACCGGGCGAATTGAGGGAATCCGTATGTTGACCCTGGGCGACGTCATCCAAGCCGCAACCGGCACAGACACCAAAGGCATGCCCGGAAGCGAGCGGCCCATCCGGGACGTGGTCATTGACTCCCGCCAGGCCGCGCCCGACTGCCTGTTTGTCGGCCTGAAGGGCGAGTCGGTGGACGGCTCTGACTTCGCCGATGACGCCATCGCCAAAGGGGCGGCGGCCGTCATCGTGTCCCGCGCGCCTGCCCGAGCGGCGCAGGTCTGGACGCGCGACGCCGCGCCTGCCGCCATCACGCCGCCTGTCGCCATCGTCGTCCCCGACACGCTGTGGACGCTCCAGGAACTGGCCGCCCATTGGCGGCGGCACATGAACGTGCGCGTCGTCGGCGTTACCGGCAGCGTCGGCAAGACGGTTACCAAGGAACTCACCGCGTCGGTCCTGTCGCAGCGCTACGCCACCCTGCGGAATGAGGGCAATCTCAACAATGAAATCGGCCTGCCCCTGACCCTGCTGAAAGTTACGCCCAAGACCGAGTATGCCGTCTTGGAGATGGGCATGTACGCCCTGGGGGAAATCGCCCGCCTCGCCGAAATTGCCCTGCCGTCCGTCGGCATCGTTACCAACGTGGAACCCGTCCACCTGGAGCGGCTGGGATCCATAGAGCGCATCGCGCAGGCGAAATCCGAATTGGTGCAGGCGCTGCCCGGCGACGGCGTCGCCATACTCAACGGCGACGACCCGCGGGTCCGCGCCATGGCCGCCCTGACAAAGGCCAGGGTCTTCACCTATGGCCTATCGCCCGACTGCGACCTGTACGCCACAGACATTGAGAGCCAGGGGCTAGAGGGCATTCGGTTCCGCCTGCACTACCGCGGCGAAACCATCCACGCGCGGGCCGCCCTGCTCGGGACGCATTCGGTGCACACGGCGCTAGCAGCGGCTGCCGTGGCGCTGAATGAGGGCCTGTCCTGGCAGGAGATCATGGCGGGACTGATGGACGTGTCCGCGCAACTGCGGCTCATCGCCACGCCCGCCATCCGCGGCGCGCTCATCTTGGACGATACCTACAACGCGAGTCCCAAATCCACCATCGCCGCCCTGAATTTGCTCGCAGAGTTGAAAGGGCGTAGGATTGCGGTTTTGGGCGACATGCTGGAACTGGGCGCGCTGGAGGATGAGGGCCATCGCAAAGTGGCGCGGAGGGCCATTGAGGTCGTCTCCCGCCTTATCACCGTCGGCAAGCGGGGGCGCATCATCGGAGAAGAGGCCCTGGCGTGCGGCATGTCGCCGGAGAATGTAGTCATCGTTGACAACAACGCGCAGGCCATCGGCGTCCTGTCCGAGTGGATTCAAGAAGGCGACATCATCCTGGTCAAGGGTTCTCGCGGTATGCACATGGAGGACATCGTACAGGCCTTGCGCGCCTGAGAGGGGGCAGATTGGCAAGTTCGCTCACGCTGGGGACAATTTCATTCTTGCTGGCGGTCTTCTGGGGCGGCCCGCTCATCAAGTTGCTCAAGAAGTACCGCATCGGCAAGCAAATCCGTGTGGACGGCCCGTCCAGCCACATGGTCAAGATGGGCACGCCCACCATGGGCGGATTGATGACCATCATCCCCGTGCTGGTCATCACCGCCGTGCTCAACCTGCCCAACCTGCGGGGGCTAGACCTCATTGGCCGGTCCATCCTTCTCCCGATGGGCGTCATGCTGGCCTACGGCATCCTGGGCGCCATTGACGACCTCGCGGGCGTTCGCGGCACACGCGGCACGGGCCTTCTCGCCCGCTACAAGTTCCTGTGGCAGGTGCTCATCGCCATCGTAGTGGCGATCGGCTTGCATTTCGGGCTGGGCCTGCGCAGCGTCGCCATCCCCACCATCCCGTACAAGATTGACATCGGGCTGTGGTACCTGCCCATCGCCGTCTTCATCATCGTAGGCAGCACCAACGCCGTGAACCTGACCGATGGGCTAGACGGCCTCGCGGGCGGCACGGTGGCTATCGCCTTCACGGCCTACGGAATCATCGCATACCTCCAGGGGCAGGTATATCTCGTGAACTTCTGCTTCACCGTTGTGGGGGCCACGCTGGCGTTTCTCTGGTACAACACGCACCCCGCCATGCTGTTCATGGGCGACACAGGCTCCCTCGCCCTCGGCGCGACGCTGGGCACGGTCGCTCTCATGACGGGGCAATGGCTGCTGCTCCCCGTCGTCGGCATCATCTTCGTCGCCGAGGCGCTCTCGGACATCCTGCAGGTGCTGTATTTCAAGGCAACCAAGGGGAAGCGCATCTTCAAGATGGCGCCCATTCACCATCACTTTGAACTCAAGGGCTGGTCGGAGGTGCAAGTTACGCTCCGATTCTGGTTCATCGCCATGCTGGCGGCCATGCTCGGCGTGGCACTCGCGTTGATTTAGGGCCATGTACTCAGACGAGACGAATTTCCGAAACCGAACGGTAACCATCATCGGGGCGGCCCGCGAGGGCACCGCGCTGGCGCGGTTCCTGCACGGGCAGGGCGCGCGCGTCATCCTCAGCGACGTGCAGAGCGAGCAGGCCCTCGCCGCCCACCTGGCCACCATCCGAGGGCTGCCCATTGACCTGCGTTTGGGCGGCCACCCCGAGTCCATCCTGGACACCGACGTGGTCTTCGTGAGCCCAGGCGTGCCGCTGGAGATTCCCATCCTGCGCGAGGCCGTGCGCAGGGGCATCCCCCTCAGCAGCGAGACGCGCCTTTTCGTCCGCCTGTGCCCGGCGCCCATCGTCGGCATCACCGGCAGCAGCGGCAAGACGACGACTACCGCCATGACGGGCGAGATGCTCAAGCAGGCGGGGTTCCGCACCTTCGTCGGCGGGAACATCGGCCGCCCGCTCATCGGCCACCTGCACGAAATCCGCCCCACCGACAAGGTAGTCATGGAACTGTCCAGTTTCCAGTTGGAGATGCTGGGCGCAAGCCCTCACATCGCCGCCATCTTGAACATCACGCCCAACCACCTAGACCGCCACCCCGACATGGCGTCCTACATCGCGGCCAAGCGCGTCATCCTGGAGCACCAGACCCCACGCGACATGGCCGTGCTGGGATACGACAACGCCGCAACTCGGAGCCTCGGCGCCGACTGCCGGGGGCGCGCGTTCTTCTTCAGCCGCCAGGAGCGCGTCTCCGAGGGCAGTTGCCTGGACGGCGACATGCTGACGGTCAGCGTGGACGGCGTCCCCTGGCGGATTTGCAGACGCGGCGACCTGCGACTGCGTGGCGAGCACAATCTGGAGAACGCCCTGGCCGCGTCGCTCCTGGCGCGGCTGGCAGGCGCGCCCATGGACGCCATCGCCCACGTCTGCACCACGTTCCGCGGTGTGGAGCACCGCCTGGAGTTCGTCGCCACCATCCGCGGCGCGCATTTCTACGACGACTCCATCGCCACGACGCCCGAGCGCGCCGCCGCCGCCCTGCGCTCATTCACCGAGCCCATCATCCTGCTGGCGGGTGGCCGCGACAAGCACCTCCCCTGGGAGGAGATGGCCGACCTCACGGTTCAGCGCGTGCGGCACCTGGTCTTGTTCGGCGAGGCCGCGGGGCTGATAGAGAATGCCGTGTCCGCGGCCATGCGGCGCGCGAAGGGGCCTACATCCCTGGCGGGCGTACACGTGGTGCGACGACTTGAGGATGCCGTCCCGCTGGCCGCCGACCTGGCCCAGCCGGGCGATGTGGTGCTCCTGGCCCCGGGCGGCACGAGTTTTGACGCCTTCCGCGACTTCGCCGAACGCGGACGGCGCTTCAAGGAACTGGTACACAGCCTGCAGCAAGAGCGCGCGGAGTAGGAGCGATTCGGCCATGGCGACGCGCATTCGCACGACGAAACTGGACCTACCGCTGCTCCTCACGGCGGCCGGACTGACCCTGTTCGGCCTCGTGGCGGTCTGGGCCACGTCCGTGTCCGACGCCATGCGCTGGACCGAGGGGGATTCGCCCTTCATGTTCGTGCTGAGCCAAACCCAGTGGCTGCTCATCGGCGCCGTTGTGGCTGCGGCGGTGTACATGCTGGGCTACCGCAACCTGGCGCGCCTGTCCACCATCCTTGCGCTGGGGGTTCTCCTGCTCCTCATCGCCGTGCTATTCTTCGGGAAATCCGACTACGGTGCGTACCGTCGCCTGGTGATACTGGGCTTCTCGGTGCAGCCCAGCGAAATCGCCAAGCCCGTGCTCATCCTCTACCTGGCGCGCTGGCTCTCGTCCAAGCGGGGGCAACTCAACGACAAAGACTCGGCGCTCATCCCGTTCCTCATCCTGATCGGGATTTACCTGGCCCTCATCCTGCTGCAACCGAACCTGTCCACTGCCATCATCCTCGCGCTGGTGTCCGTTACCATGCTCTACCTGGCCGGAGCGGCGACGCGTCAGGTGTTGGCGGTCATCGCGGGCGGTGGCGCCCTCACGCTTGTCATCGCCATGCTCATCCCCTACCAGCGCGCCCGCATCATCGGATTCATCTTCGGCGGCGAAAGCAGCGCGGCCATCCAGAACCGCGTCCTGGAGACGTTGACGCGGTCGGCGGGCATGTTCGGGCATGGCCTAGAAACGCTCCAAGCGCAGACGCAGCGGATGCCGGGCGCGCACATGGACTTCATCTTCGCCTTCGTAACCTACGGGTTCGGCGTGTTCACCGCCCTGGCGCTGTTGGCGGGCTTTCTCTTCTTCGGATACCGGACCACCCGCATCGCCCAGCGCGCCCCATCGGAACTGGGCATGCTGGCCGCGGCGGGAATCGGCGTGTGGATTCTGCTCCAGGCCCTGATTCACATCGGCGTCAACGTGGGGGTGTTGCCCATCACCGGCATCACGCTCCCGTTTGTCAGTTACGGAGGAACGTCTCTGGTGGCGTGTCTCATGGGAACCGGAATCCTGCTCAGCATCTCCGGCGACACCCAACGCAAGGAGAGCAAGACCAGTGCGGCTTATCTTTACGGGGGGAGGAACCGGCGGCCACGTATATCCAGCGCTCGCCGTCGCCCAAGCGTTGCGGGCCGGCGGGCACGATGACGAGGTCTGGTACATGGGCCGCGGCAATAGCATAGAGCAGACATTGGCCGAGCGGGCGGGCCTGCCCTTCGCGGCGGTTCCTGCTGCGCCTGTGCGCGGGGCCGGGCCTGTGCGGCTTGCGCTGAACGTCGCGAATCTGGTCCGCGGCACGTACAGGGCCACGGGCATCCTGCGCCGCCTGCGGCCCGACGCCATCTTCGCCACGGGCGGGTACGTCTCGGTGCCGGTCGTCGTCGCGGGGTATCTGCTCCGCGTGCCCACGCTCATCTACCTGCCCGACATGGAGCCCGGCCTGGCGGTGAAGGCGCTGGCCCGCATCGCCACCCGCGTCGCGGTAACGGCGCAGGAGGCCGCCCGCTACTTCCATCCGGGCAAGGTAGTAGTTACCGGCTACCCGGTGCGGGACGAGTTCGTGTCGCTGAGCCGACACGCAGCGCGCCAACGCCTTGCGCTTACCGACGACAAGGTGGTGCTCGTCTTCGGCGGAAGCCGCGGCGCGAAGGCAATCAACGCGGCGGTAGAAGGCGCGCTGGAGCACATCTTGGACATGGCGCAACTGGTGCACGTCTGCGGCGAGGCCGACCACGCGGCGCTGTCGGAGCGGCGCGCGTCGCTGCCCGCCGACAAGCAGGCGCGCTACCATCTGTTCGCGTACCTGCACGACCTGCCTGCCGCGGTGGTGGCCGCCGACCTGGTCGTCTCCCGCGCGGGCGCGTCGGTGCTGGGCGAGTTCACCGCCGCGGGCGTGCCGGCCATCCTGGCGCCCTACCCTTACGCAGGACGGCATCAGGCAACCAACGCCCGCTACCTAGCCGATCACGGCGCGGCCATTGTGATTGAGAACGAACGCCTGGGCGCGGACTTGCTGCCCACCCTGCGCGACCTGCTGGCCGATGACGCCCGCCGCGAGGCCATGCGGCAGAGCGCACGCCGTCTGGCGCGGCCCGACGCGGCGCAGGCGCTGGCGCGGATTCTACGGTCGCTCCCGACCGCTGCGGAAGTCTGACATGCGCGTGAATGTGGATCAGGCACTCTTGCTGAATATGCTCATCGCCGTATGCGCGGTCCTGGGGCTTCGCCGGGGCATCGCCAGGGAGATCGTCGTGCTCGTCGGCGTCATCATCGGCTCGGTCATCGCGCCGACCGGTGGGCAGTACGTGCCGACCGTCGTCGCGCTGGGGCAGAAGGCGTTCGGCGGCCTGACCGGCGGCGGCAACACCGCGTCGGCCGCATCGCTCACACCCGGCAAGACGCCTGACCTTATCGTATTCGGTCTCATCTTTCTGATTAGCATTGTCCTGGCGCGGATGTTGCGGAAACCGCCCAAGGGGATTGCCAGCCGTTTCCTGGGCGCAATCGTTGGGGCCGTCAACGGTTATCTCATCGGCCGGTTCGTCTTCCCGCGCATCTTTGTGCAGCCGGAGACGGTTTTCGTGGTCTCCGGGCTGAAGGCACAGTCGCACTTCAGCGCGGGCAACACTGCCGCCGCCGTCATCGTGTTCATCATCGTTCTCATCGGGCTTGGAATCCGGCAATCGTCGCCGCCGAAGAAGAAACAAGCCTAGCCGGTCTCAACGACCCGTGGAGAGGGAGTGGAAAAGTCGTGGGGCCTATTGAAGTGCTGTGGGGTTCGCTCGTCGTGGTGTTCGGCCTCATCGGCCTGGTGCGCGGCTTCCTGAAGGAAGTCGGCGTTACCACCGTGCTGGCCTTTCTGCTGTTCCTGCTCACATTCTTCGCCAAGCAGATCGCCCAGGCCCTGGACATGCTGGTGGTGCTGGTGCGCATCTCGCCAATTGACAGCCTGCAGGCCAACCTGTTGCGGTACGGCGTGTACGCCGGCGTCATCATCTTGGTAACCTTCATCTCGTACCAGGGCGAGACCCTGTCCTTTGAGGGTCGCCCTGTTCCGGGGCCGTTCGGCATGGCCCTCAACCTGATTATCGGCCTGTGGAACGGCTACCTTGTCATCGGAAGCCTGTGGTACTACATGCACAAACTGGACTATCCGATTTCCCTGTTCGGTCTATTCCAGCAGCCGCTGTCGCCGGTGGCAACCGTGCTGGTAACGCTGCTCCCGGAGGCCCTGATTCCTTCATACGGATTCCTGGCCCTGGCGGCGTTTCTCATTTTCATGCGGGTGGTCAGGTAGTGAGCATTTCCGAGTCGCGCGAAGCCGAACGCAACAACGGCCCTGTGAATCTGGCGGCGGTGCGGCGCGTGCACCTGGTGGGCATTGCGGGCGCGGGCCTGAGCGCCATCGCGGCCGTGTGCCTGGAGCGCGGGCTGGAGGTCTCCGGCTCGGACATGCAGTCCAACGCCCAGACCGAAGCGCTGGCCCGGCGCGGCGCCCGCATCTTCGCGGGGCACGCGCCCGAGAACGTGCGCGGCGCCGATTTGGTCATCGTCTCCTCCGCCGTTGCGCCCGCCAATCCCGAATGGCGAGAAGCGGTTCGGCTGGGCATCCCTGTGGTCAAGCGCGGCCCCGTCCTGGCGGCCCTGCTCGCGGGCCACATCGGCATCGCCGTCGCGGGCAGCCACGGCAAGACCACCACCGCCGGACTCATCGCCCTCGCCCTGACCGACGCCGGGCTAGACCCCTCGTTCATCATCGGCGGCGTGGTGGAAAACTTCGGCACCAATGCCCGCGCGGGGAGCGGCCCCCACTTCGTGCTGGAGGCCGACGAGTACGACCGCACGTTCCTGGCGCTGCGGCCTCATCTCGCCCTCATCACCAACGTGGAGATGGATCATCCCGACTGCTTCCAGGATGAGGATGACCTGCGCCAGGCGTTCCTGGAGTTCGCCGCGCGCACCGCGCAGACGGGTCTCATCCTCGCCTGGGCCGATGACCCGGCCGTGGCGGCCCTCGCCCAGGAAGCCGCTACCATCGCGGGCTGCGCGACGCAGACCTTCGGCTTCGCATCCGACGCCACGTGGAGCGCCCGCGACCTGGCCCCGCGCGCCGACGGCGGCACCGAATTCACCCTCCTGCGGGAAGGCCGCCCGACAGTCCGCGCGCGCATGCCCCTCCCCGGCCGCCACAACGTTGCCAATGCCCTCGCGGCGCTGGCGGCTGCCACGGCGCTCGGCGTGCCGATGGAGCAAGCCGCCGCATCGCTGGCCCGATTCCAGGGCACGCGGCGGCGCATGGAGGTGCGCGGCTCGGTGGAAGGCATCCTCGTGCTGGACGACTACGCCCACCACCCGACCCAAATCGCGGCCACGCTTCAGGCGCTGCGGGAGAAATACGGCGCGCGGCCCCTGTGGGCCGTGTTCCAGCCCCACACCTACAGCCGCCTCAAGGCACTCTGGCGGGGGTTCGCCGAGTGTTTCGGTGAGGCCGATCACGTCGTGGTGCTTCCGGTATATGCAGCCCGCGAGGCCCACGACCCGACGGTGCGGCCCGACCTGCTGGCGCGGGAGATGCCCCACCCCGACGTGCGCTACGCAGCCAGCCTGGACGACGCCGCGAACCTGCTGGCCGAACACGCGGAGCCGGATGCGCTCATCATCACGCTCGGCGCGGGCGACGAATGGATTGTGGGCGACCGCGCCCTGGCCCACCTGCGCCGCAAACTGGCCCAAACCTTGCATGCGGGGAAGTAGAGGATGAAAACCCAACCCACGGGAGGGAAAAGAAAAATCCGAGTCGGCGTCATTCTCGGCGGGCGCTCCGGCGAGCACGAGGTCTCGCTGGTGTCGGCCCAATCGGTCATGGACGCCATGGACAAGGACAAGTACGAGGTCATCCCAATCGGCATCACCAAAGAAGGACGGTGGATTGCAGGCGGCGATCCGGTGGCGGCGCTCAAGGGCCTGCCGGCCGAGGACACGCGCCATACGGCCCTGCTCGGCGACCCCACCCAGCGCGGCCTCGTGCCCCACGACGCCATGCAAGCGGTTGAGGGCGCCACTCCGGTGGAACTGGACGTCATCTTCCCGGTGCTGCATGGCCCCTACGGCGAAGACGGCACGGTGCAGGGCCTGCTGGAACTCGCCGACATCCCGTATGTGGGCGCGGGCGTGCTGGGGTCGGCGCTGGGCATGGACAAGGCCGTCATGAAGGATGTCTTCAAGGCCCACGGCCTGCCCATCGTCCGCCATCGGGTGTACAAGCGGCGAGACCTGGACAGGGAACAGCCGCGAATAGAAGACGAGATTGAGCGGGAGTTGGGCTATCCCTGCTTTGTGAAGCCGGCGAATCTGGGTTCCAGCGTCGGGGTCTCCAAAGTGCACGACCGCTCGGAACTGGGCCCTGCCCTGCTCCTGGCGGCGTCCTACGACCGCAAAATCGTGGTGGAGGAAGGCATCAACGCGCGGGAGATAGAATGCAGCGTGCTGGGCAACGACGCGCCGGAGGCATCGGTGCTGGGGGAAATCATCCCGTGCAACGAATTCTACGACTACAACGCGAAATACATAGACGGCCGCTCGGAACTGGTGATTCCCGCGCCATTGCCCGACGCGCTGGCGCAGCGAATTCGCCAACTGGCCATCCAGGCGTTCGTTGCGCTGGACTGCGCGGGCATGGCCCGTGTGGATTTTCTGCTGGATCGCGACACGTTAGATGTTTATGTCAACGAGGTCAACACCATACCCGGCTTCACGTCCATCAGCATGTATCCGAAACTGTGGGAGGCCAGCGGCCTGCCCTACCCGGCCCTGATTGACCGACTGATAGAACTGGCCCTGGAGCGCCACGAGGAAAAGCGCAGGACCAGGACCTCGTACACTCCGAAGGCAAAGGAATAGCGCGCGATGGTTTGGATGGAGCGACGACGCAGGGTAACGAGACGCAGAGGGCGCACCTTCGCCCAGGCCCACGCCGTGCCCCGGATGGGCACCCGAGTGGTGGCTCGCCGCCAGGCCGGGCCCTCGCCGGCGCGACTCGCGGGGCTGGCGCTGGCGCTTGTCGCTGCCGTCGCCGTCCTCGCCTTCTCCACGTCGCCCGCCTTTTTCGTGTACAGCGACGAGACCCGCTACGTTGGCCTGCGCCTGCTCACGCCCGAAGCTGTGTGGCAGGCGGCAGGCATCCCGGACGGGTTGAGCGTCTTCTTCGTTCACACAGGGCGCATCGCCCAGGCCCTGAAGGCATTGCCCGAAGTCAAGGACGCGCGGGTAACCCTGCGCATCCCCAACCGCCTCACCATCGCCATCACCGAGCGCACCGTGCGCGCGGCGTGGACTCAGGCGGGCGGCACGTGGTGGGTGGACGAGACCGGGCGCGTGCTGGCCCAGGTGCAGGGCGACATCCCCGCCGACACCCTGCGCATCACCTCCATGGTCCCGGCCCCGCTGCAACAGGGGAACGATGTCAGTTCGGCGGCGGTGCGCGCGGCCCTGCACTATCACGAACTCGTGCCCGAGGCTGTCAGGTTCCAATACGCCGAGGATACGGGCATCTCGCTCATCATGCCGGACGGATGGCCCGTCCACCTGGGTGACGACAGCGATTGCGAACTCAAGATTGCGCGACTGAAGGCGCTGGTGGAGCACTTCGCGCAGCGGGGGATTCGTCCCGTGTACCTGGACTTGCGCGCACCCGACGCGCCTGCGTACAGGCGCTAGGGATTGGGAGGAGATGAGGTTATGTGGCTACCGCTCGTCGGTCTCCTCATCGGACTCATCATCGGGTCGGTGGTATCCATTTCCATACCGGCAGAGTACGCCCGTTACACGGCCGTGGCCATCCTGGCCGCACTGGATTCGGTTCTGGGCGCGGCGAGAGCGAACCTGGCCGGCGATTATGACAACACCATATTCATCACGGGATTTTTCGGCAACACGCTACTGGCCGCGATTCTGACCTTTCTGGGCGATCGGCTTGGCGTGGAACTGTACTACGCGGCCATTTTCGCCTTTGGCGTCAGGCTGTTCAACAACCTGGCTCTGATCAGGCGGCATGTGCTGGCGCGTTACAGGCGCAACGTGCGCCGCGCGTCGTGAGCCAGACTGCCGCAGCGGGAGACAGGAGGAACCCGGTGGACCAACTTGTAGCAGCCATAGACATCGGAACGACCAAGGTCTGCACCCTCATCGCCGAGGCGTCGGGCGCTAGTCCGCTGCTGCGCGTCATCGGCGTGGGCGAGCAGCCGTCCCGCGGCATGCGAAAGGGCGTCGTCGTCAACGTCTCCGAGGCCGCCGAGGCCATCGCCGCGTCGGTGGAGCAGGCCGTGCGCGTATCCGGCGTGCCCGTGGACGCGGCCTACGTCAGCGTGGGGGGCACCCATATCACATCGCTCAACAGCCGAGGCGTTGCGGCCATCTCGCGGCCCGAACGCGGCGTTACGCAAGAGGACGTTGACCGCGCCCTGCAAGGCGCTCGGGCCATCGCCATCCCCCACAACCAGGAGGTCATCCAGACCCTGCCGCGCGGCTACTCCATTGACGGGCACGACGGCGTTACCGACCCGCTCGGGATGCACGGCCACCGGCTGGAGGTGGAGGCCCACGTCATCACCGCCTCCCAGTCCGCCATCCAGAACCTGCGCGATTGCGTCCTGGCCGCCAAGGTTGAGCCGCTGGGGCCGGTGCCGGAGCCCCTCGCTGCCGCGCGCGCCGTCCTCCGCCCCAGCGAACAGGAGGCGGGCGTCATCCTCGTGGACATCGGCGGCGGCACGACCAAGATCGCCGTCTTCGCCGACGGGTGCGCGCTTCACACGTCGGTCATTGCCGTTGGCGGCGTGAACATCACCAACGACATCTGCTACGGGCTGAAAGCCCCGTTTGAAGTCGCCGAAAGCATCAAGATCGCCCACGGGCACGCCATCCCCGACAAGGTGCGCCCCGATGAGACCGTGGACGTAACGTCGTTCGGCGATGAGATGCCTCAGATGGCCTCGCGCCGATTCCTGGCCGAGATCATCCAGGCCCGTGTGGAAGAAATCTTCACCCTGGTGCTCAAGGAAATCAAGCATTCGGGGTACGATATCCTGCTATCGGCGGGGGCCGTCCTGTGTGGCGGCACGGCCCAAATGCCCGGCATCAAGGAAGTGGCCCGCGAGGTACTCCAGATGCCCGTGCGCATCGGCATCCCCACCGACCTGGAAGGGCTAACCGACTCCATCGCCAACCCGGCCCACGCCACCAGCGTTGGCCTCCTGCGATGGGGTCTCAGCGACATGTCCGTCGTTCCCCCCGAAGAAAGCACGCTGACCGACAGAATCAAGCGTTGGTTCACAAACATCCTGCCGAGTTAGAGGCACACCGTAGAGAGGGAAGGACCATCACAGCGCGAAAGGAGAAGAACACTATGGAGAACCTGGTAGAGCCCGAGAATTTCGCCAGAATCAAAGTCATCGGGGTGGGCGGGGCCGGCTGCAACGCAGTCAACCGCATGATTGAGGCCGGGCTTAGCGGCGTGGAGTTCATCGCCGTCAACACCGACGTGCAGGCGCTCATGCTGTCCAAGGCCCCCAAGCGCATCTCCATCGGCGAGAAACTGACCCGCGGCCTGGGCGCAGGCGGCGACCCCAACATCGGGCAGAAGGCCGCCGAGGAGAGCAGCGATGACCTCTACGAGGCCATCAACGGGGCCGACATGGTCTTCATCACCGCCGGCATGGGCGGGGGAACCGGCACGGGCGCGGCCCCCATCATCAGCCAAATCGCCAAGGAGACCGGGGCGCTGACCATCGGCGTGGTAACCAAGCCCTTCAGTTTTGAGGGCCAGCGCAAACAGCGCACCGCCCAGGAGGGCCTAGAGCGCCTGCGCGAGCAGGTCAACACCCTCATCGTCATCCCCAACGACCGACTCCTGAGCATCGTGGACAAGAAAGCGCCCGTCGTGGAAGCCTTCCGCGTCGCCGACGACGCGCTGCGCCAGGGCATCCAGGGCATCTCGGAGGTCGTAACGGTGCCCGGGATGATCAACGTGGACTTCGCCGACGTCCGCGCCGTCATGCAGGAAGGCGGCTCGGCCCTCATGGCCGTGGGACGCGGCAAGGGCGAGAACCGCGCCGTGGATGCCGCGAAAGCCGCCATCGCCAGCCCGCTCCTGGACATCACCATTGAGGGCGCGCGCGGCGTGCTGTTCAACATCACCGCGGGCCGCGACCTGACCCTGGCAGAAGTGGACGCCGCCGCCAACGTCATCAAGGCCACGGCAGACCCCGACGCCAACATCATCTTCGGCGCCGTCATCAACGAAAGCATGAGCGACGAGGTGCAGATCACCGTCATCGCCACGGGGTTTGACGCCAAGGGCAAGGTCTTGCCCAAGCCTGCCGCGACGGTTGTCCCGCAGGCGCGGGCGGCAGCCACCGGCACCGACGGCAAGATTCGCGAATTCCCGGTGCGCATCGTCAACGCGGACGACATTGAAGTCCCCGCGTTCATTCGCAACGCCATGAGCAAAGGGCCCAAGCAGAACTAGCCCATAGGCGCGCCGCGGCCACGCCTACCTTCCAGCCGACCGGCCCGCGCAGCGCCGAGCGCCCCGCGTGCCTGGCGTGGCTCTACACCATCATAGCCCGCGTCGCGTCTCCCGAGAGGAGCCCGCCCGTTGCCCCGCCGCCATCGCGAGGAAACGGGCGGGCGGGTTCCTGGGGCCGTCGCCCGACGCCGCTGCCTCTCGGCCCCTAACCTTAAATCTTCTTGCGCGCACATTTTTCAAACACAAAACCCTTGCATTATCGGCGCATTTGTGGTACACTGGGACTGCTCCACGACACATAGTGCCTAAGCCGCACACCCCACCCTATATGTGGTATGGTGTCGCCATCTTTCCCGTGCGGGGAGCACTGTCGCCTCATCCGGCAGGCGACATCCAAGGAGGAGCCCGTGCAGTGTCCTAATTGCGGAGAACCGAACACCCAAGTTGTGGACACCCGCATGATCACCAATGGGGTGCGCCGCCGTCGCCAATGCCCGCGCTGCGGCGAGCGGTTCACCACCTACGAGTACCCCGTGTCCACAACTCCCCTTGTGGTCAAGAACGACGGCCGCCGCGAGGAGTTTGATCGCAGCAAACTCCTGTCGGGCATCCGCAAGGCCTGCGCCAAGCGCCCCGTCAGCGCCGAGCAGATTGAAAGCATCGTCGCCAGCGTGGAAAACCAGATTCGCAACTCCCGCGCAAAAGAAATCTCCTCCGCCAAGATCGGCCAGATGGTGCTGGAACAACTCCGGCAGATAGACAAGGTTGCCTATATCCGCTTCGCCTCGGTATATCTCCGCATGGACGATCTGGAAGCCCTCAAACAAGAGGTTGAGAAACTTCTGAAGTCCGGCGATCAGGAACCCGCACCGCGCCCATAGGAGAAGACCCTATGATTACCCTGGAACCCTCTTTGACTGCGAATGCCCTGACCGTACTGAAGAAGCGGTATCTGCGCAAGGACGAACACGGCAACGCCGTGGAGACCCCCGCCGACATGTTCTGGCGGGTGGCGTCCAACGTCGCCCAGGCCGAGCGACTGTACGGCCCCGAGGACCGCGTGGAGTTCTGGGCCCAAGCCTTCCACGAACTCATGGTCTCGCTGGACTTCCTGCCGAACTCCCCGACGCTGATGAACGCGGGTCGCAGGCTCCAGCAACTGTCGGCGTGCTTCGTCCTGCCGGTAGAAGACTCCATGGTGAGCATTTTTGAGGGCATCAAGAACACCGCCCTCATCCACCAGAGCGGCGGCGGCACCGGCTTCTCCTTTTCCCGCCTGCGCCCCAAGAACGACGTGGTGCAATCCACCAAGGGCATCTCCAGCGGCCCCGTCTCGTTCATGAAGGTCTTTGACGCCGCTACCGAGGCCATCAAGCAAGGCGGCACCCGTCGCGGGGCCAACATGGCCGTCCTGCGCGTGGACCATCCCGACATCCTGGAGTTCATCACCGCCAAAGACCAGGAGGGAGTCCTGTCCAACTTCAACCTGTCCGTCGGCATCACCGCCGAGTTCATGAAGGCCCTCGCCGAAGACGCCGACTACCCCCTCATCAACCCGCGCAACCGCCAGGAAACGGGCCGACTCAAGGCGCGCGACGTGTTTGACCTCATCACCCAGATGGCCTGGAAGAACGGCGAGCCGGGCGTCATCTTCCTGGACCGCATCAACGCGGCCAACCCCACGCCCCACGTCGGCGAGATTGAGAGCACCAACCCCTGCGGAGAGCAGCCGCTCCTCCCCTACGAATCCTGCAACCTCGGCTCCGTCAACTTGGCCCACATGGTTCGCGATGGGGCCGTGGACTGGGAGAAACTGCGCCAGGTCGTCAAGGTCGCCGTGCGCTTCCTGGACGATGTGATTGACATGAACCGATACCCCCTGCCCCAGATTGAGGAACTGACCAAGGGCAACCGCAAAATCGGCCTGGGCGTCATGGGATTTGCGGAGATGCTCATCCAGTTGGGCATCCCCTACGACTCGGATCAGGCCGTGGAGATGGCGGAGGCCATCATGCGCTCGGTGCAAGCCACCGCGTGGGAGACCTCGGCTTCCCTCGCCAAAGAGCGCGGCGCCTTCCCCAACTACAAGGGCAGCCGCCTGGACCGGCCCGGCGCGCCGCCTGTCCGCAACGCCACCGTAACCACCATCGCCCCCACCGGCAGCATCAGCATCATCGCCGGCTGCTCCAGCGGAATTGAGCCGCTGTTCGCGTTGGTCTACACGCGCCACGTGCTGGACAACGCCACCCTGCCCGAGGTCAATCCGCTCTTTGAGCGGGTGGCGCACGAGCGCGGGTTCTACTCGCCCGAACTCATAGACACCATCGCGCAGCGCGGGAGCGTCCGCGGGCTGGATGCCGTGCCCGAGGATGTGCAGCGCATCTTCCCCACCGCCCACGACATCGCGCCCGAATGGCACGTTCGCGTCCAGGCCGCCTTCCAGCGCTACACCGACAACGCCGTGTCCAAGACCATCAACTTCCCCCATGAGGCTACCGTGGAGGACGTGCGCAAAGCGTACCTGCTCGCCTACGAACTGGGGTGCAAGGGCATCACGGTGTACCGCGACGGGAGCCGCACGACCCAGGTGTTGCGCAAGGGCCGCAGCGACAAGCCCGCCCAGGCCGGCCAGCCCGCGGAGCCACAGGAAGCCGCGCCCGCGATAACCCGCACCCCCCGCATGCGTCCCGTCGTTACGCGCGGCATCACCGAGAAGGTCTCGCTGGGCTGCAACCGCACCCTGTACATCACCATCAACGAGGATGAAAAGGGCCTGTGCGAGGTCTTCCTGCAGATGGGCAAGTCGGGCGGGTGCACCGCCTCTCAGTCCGAGGCCATCGGGCGGCTCATCTCCCTCAGCCTGCGCTCGGGCATAGAGCCACGGGCCATCATCAAGCAACTGAAGGGCATCCGCTGCCCCTTCCCCGTGTGGCACAATGGCAACGTCGCCTTCTCATGCTCCGATGCCATCGGCCGCGCCTTGGAGCGGTACCTGGGGATTCAGTCGCCGCAGGCCGAAACGCCCCACGAAACGCATCAGGGAACGCATGAGCGGCCCGCCGACAAGTTCCCACTGGACTTCTCGCCCGAATGCCCGGAGTGCGGCGGCATCCTGGAGTTCGTAGAGGGGTGCATGACCTGCCGCATGTGCGGCTACTCGCAGTGCGGATGAGCCCACAGATGTAGGGCAATTTGCCCTACCGGGAGCGCCGGCGCCAACCGAACGTGGGGTTTGCAGAATGCGCTTGCCCGCCAGGAGCATTCCGCAATCAATCCTGGAGTCGGTTTCATCTTGTGTTGGTGAAACGCAAGGACACTCTCCTCGTGTGTCGTTGCGAGCGAAGCGAAGCAACCTCACGCCCCAGAGATTGCTTCGGGCGCTCCGCGCCCTCGCAATGACAAATGCCAACAGACTTTGGAACCGAATCCAATCCTGCGACGCACTTCAAACGCTGCCGCGCTACCCTTGGAGCCTGATGGCGCTATGCCACCACACAGCGCGTTCCTAGCGAGCGTCAATTAGGACGCCTTCAGCCTCGCCGCCACCGCCTCGCTCACCGCCGTTACGGCCCGCGCCTTGCGCACGAACCCCTCCAGATGAATATCGTCCACGTACATGGACAGATGCAGGACGCGGCCCGCGGCGCTGACCCGCCTCAACGCCACAAGAGGGAACTTCCACGCCGGCGTTACCGGCTTGAACGAAAGGGGCAACCAATCACGGAATGCCGCGACCCGATCATCCAGCCGCTGCATTTCGTACAGATTCGGGTTCTTCAGATGATGCCGCAGGTCGTCGGTATGGTGCGTGAGCGCGCGAATGCGGTTCTCTGCATCCTCCAGAAGCCGCGCCAGATCCGCGGGGAAGCGCCGCAACTGGGGATCCTGCGCCCGCGTCCGCGCCCACGCCCGCATGGCCTGCTTCAGGCGCTCGTCGTAGGCATCCAGCGTGTCCAGTTCCTTGGCGATGAGCGCCGTCTCCTGGGCCGACAGCCCGCCCTTCTCGGCGCCGCGGATGATTTCCAGCAGGCGATCCAGCAGCACCAGCATGCCCGCCTGGCGCAAGTCCAACTGCCGCTCCCGCCGCAGCGCCGAAATCCCCCAGCGCAACTCGCGCCCGCGCGGAGACTTCGGGTCGCATTCGGCCCGCGCCCGGCGCATGGCCTCCACCTTGGCCGACAGGTCGCCCAGAATGTACGGATTCGCATCGGCCGCCTCGCGAAGCAGACTCTCGGCCTCCTCCAGCGACACGTGGTCGGGCACGGCGACCTCCAGCGTTACGCGCAGGTCGGGGCTGGGCCGCGTCAGGTTGGTGATCTTCGCCGCCGCAAGGACGCTGTTGGGGACGTAGACATCGCAGTGTTCCTCGGTGTTGTAGAGGGTTGTAACCCGCAGACCGATGCGGCGAATCTGGCACACCACGCCATCCCAGATGATAAGGTCGCCGAAGCGGAACGGCGTGTCTATCAGAAGGGTCAGCCCGCCCAGGATATTGCCCAGCGTCTCGCGCAACGCCAGGCCCACGATGAGCGCCGCGCCGCCCGTCGTCAGCACCACGGTGGACACATCGGCCCCAAGCAAGCGCAGCGCGAGAATCGCGCCGACGCCGCCGATCACCACGGGGGCGAGCACGTCCAGCACGGGCAACAGGACATCGTCAAAACTGGACTCGCTGCGCTTGGCCAGTTGGCGGCCGTAGTACAGCACGGTATCCCGCACAAACCGCCACACGGCCCAGGTCGTAACCCCGATGCGCAGCAGATTGGCGACGGTGTCCACCGTGGCCTTGGTCCCCTCCGCCAGCGCGGAGTGATGCGTCAGGTTGATGACAGCGGTGAGGATGAGGAGGAGCACCACCGGCCACTGCAGGACGCCGACGATGACATCGTCAACGTCATCCGGCGTGCGTCGCGCCCACCACGCCAGCAACCCAAACAGCAGGACCGCGGCCCCCGCGATGACGCCCAGCCAAGACAGAAAGAGGGATGTGCTTGGCATACGTTCCTCCGCAGCAAGCATACAACGCGACGAGGGCTACGGGCCGGCCCCGCGGCCATACCCGTCGCACGATTGGATGGCACATTGCGCAGAGGCATCAGCGCGGGAGTCTAGCGTGTCCCGCGCAGGGCGCCGCGCCTGCTCCACAGCCACAGGTGTAGGTTGTACAGGGCCGGTATCAGCCGACCTGGATGATTTCCACCGGGCAGCCGTCGGCGGCAGCCTTGGCGCAATCTACCAAATCGTCGGGAATCTCGCCTTCCCCAGGGTTCCCACCGACCTGGTATTTTGCCACGATCTGGCTGTTGCCATCGTCGGGGTTCTCTTCAAACACGGCGTCGCAGTCCGACCAGCATGCGCCGCAGGCGATGCACTCATCACGATTGATGGTTACCTTCATGGCCGACCCCTCCTGCACGGATCAAAATACGACTCACAGTGTACGGATATTCGCCCGCCCTGTCAAGCCGCC
>JBBIHX010000015.1:0-34345 GCA_037446815.1 Caldilineae bacterium
GCGACGCACCTCCGAGGTGCGTCGCACGTTCCCCTGGAGCCGAATCCCCTGCCCGGCCCACTTGCGGGTCGGTCGGGCGGGTGCTATAATGTTGCTGCGACCGCGGCGCATCCGAACGTATTGGGGCGGCGCAACGCTCCAATGGGAGGGCGTAGCCCATGAAAGAGGGCCTCATGCGTATCTTCCAGCCCTTGCGGGGCCTGTTCCGAGGATATCTTCACCGCATCCTCCTCGTCGCCTTCTTCTTCGTCGCCTTTGTGCCCGTGGCGTTCGGCTCCCTGGCCATCTCCCGCGTGATTCAAGATTACCTGGCGCACGCCACTACCGAGCGCGTGAGCCGCGACATGAACCTGGCGCAGGCTTTCTACGACAGCGCCCGACGGCAGGTGTCCGCCGTGGCGTTCAGCCTGGCGCTGGATAACGAGTTGCCCATGTACCTGTCGCCCGAGAGCGTCGGTCAGGACGAGACGATCGGCCTGATGGATCAGATGATCCTCCACCGCATCGTGAGCAACGAGTTGGAGGGGACGCAGTTCATCGGCGTATTCCGGTCCGACGGGCACCTGGTGGCAGGGCGCGTGCTTTTTGCTTACGGGGCTCAGCGAGCGGTGCGGCGTGACATAGATTGGAGCAGCCTGCCCATCGTGGCGGCGGCGCTCCGGCAAGGTGCGCTGACATCGGGCACCGAGATCATCCCCGCCGAGTACCTGGAACCCATTGGCCTGGCCGAGCAGGCGCGCATCCCGTTGATTGAAACGCCGCGAGCCGCGCCCGAATTGTTTGATCCGCGCGAGGGCACGGCGGGGCTGGCGTTGACGGCGGTGGCGCCCGCGTATGGGCCTTCCAACAAACTGCTGGGATTCGTGGTCGTTCTGCAACTGTTCAACCGCGATTTCACCCTGGTGGACCGCGTGAAGCACGTGGCTGGCGTGGACACGGCAACGATCTTCCTGGGCGACTGGCGGGTCTCCACCAACGTGCTCACCGAGACGGGCGAGCGCGCCATCGGCACACGACTGTCTGAGGAAGTGGCGAGAGTGGTCCTGTACGACGGCCAGGAGTACACGGGCCGCGCCTTCGTTGTGAAGGAGGACTTCATCACGCGGTACTCCCCGCTGCGCGACCACGCCAATCAAATCGTGGGCATTCTGTACGTGGGCGCGCGCGAGGGGGCATTCCTGTCGCTAGTGCACGACTTCAACCGCCGCGTCGTGCTCATCGCCGTCGTGAGCATCGTCATCGCGGTCATCTTGTCGCTGCCGGTGGCCCGATCCATCACCCAGCCCATCAGCACGCTGGTGGCGGCCAGCGCCCGGGTCGCCCACGGCGACATGTCCGTCCGCGTGCCCGAGAAGGGGCGCGGGGAACTCCGTCAACTGTCCGAAGCCTTCAACCGCATGGTGAACGAACTCCAAACCACCCAGGACGAACTCCTGCACGCCAGAAACCTTGCGTCCATCGGCCAGTTGGCGGCGGGGGTGGCACACGAAATCAACAACCCCCTAGGCACCATCATGTTGTATTCTGACATCCTGAACCGCGAAGTGCCGCCCGATTCCACTATCAAGGATGATTTGCAGATGATCGCCCGCGAGGCGGCGCGCTGCAAGGAGATCGTTACGGCGCTTCTGAACTTCGCCCGCCAGAGCCGCGTCATGGCCCAGGAGACCGACGTCAACGCCCTCGTGCGCGAACTCGCCGACGACTTGGAGCGCCTGCCGCTGTACGGGAATGTAATCATCGTCCAGAAACTGGACCCCAACTTGCCTATCATCCAGGCCGACCCGTCGCAGTTGCGGCAGGTGCTGGTGAACCTGGCCAACAACGCCGCCGAAGCCATGCCCGAGGGCGGCACGCTGACCTTCACCACGGCGCTGGACCCGGCGGGCGACCGCGTCCACATCTCGGTGGAAGATACCGGCATCGGCATCCCGCCGGAGAACATCCCCAAGTTGTTCACGCCTTTCTTCACAACCAAGCCCATCGGCCGCGGCACGGGACTCGGCCTGGCCATCACCTACGGCATCGTCAAAATGCACCGAGGACAGATCACCGTCCAGAGCCAGGTGGGCAAGGGAACCCGCTTCACCGTGATTTTGCCGTTGCGCATCCCGCACGCGCAGAACGGCGCGCCTTCGGGTGAAATCATGGGCATCGGATAGCAGGAGGCGACCGCATGGCAGAGCAAATCCCGCGCATACTGGTCATTGACGACGAGTTGGGAATCCGCGAGGGGTGCCGCCGCATCCTCGCGCCTCTCGGGTACTCCGTGCAGGTGGCCGAGAACGGCACCGAGGGCCTCCGCATCGTGCGGGAGTGGAGCCCCGACCTGGTGCTCCTGGACGTGATGATGCCCGACATCACGGGCATAGACCTCCTGGAGCCCATCCACGCCCACGACCCCGACATCGTGTGCATCATCATCACCGGATACGCCACCATTGAACTGGCCGTCCAGGCGGTGAAGCGCGGCGCCTACGACTTCATCTCCAAGCCGTTTTCGGGCGACACGCTCATCCTGGCCGTGCACCAGGGGCTGGAGCGGCGGCGTCTGGTGCTGGAGTCCAAGCGCATGCAGACGCTGGAGGCCGAGGCGCGGGAACTGGCGCGGGCCAAGGAAGAACTGGAGCGCCTGGACAAGATGAAGAGCGCCTTCATGCTGACGGTGGCCCACGAACTGCGCGCGCCCGTGGCCGCCATCCAGGGCTACCTCCGCCTCATCCTGGACGGGTACGCCGACCCCGACAAGCAGCGCGAGATGCTGGAACGATCTGACCAGCGCGCGTCGGAGTTGCTGGCGCTGATAGAGGACCTGCTGGCCCTCGCCCGCGTGAAAGACGCCGCGCCCGAGGACAAGCGCGTCCCCGTCCCCGTGGGCGAGGTGCTGAAACAGGTTGCCGAACTGCTGCAGGTGGAGGCCGCCAAGAAGAACATCGCCTTCTCGGTGCAGGCGGACGTGAATCCCACTGTCTTGGCCACCCGCGACCATATTCGGCAATTGTGGACCAACCTCATCAGCAACGCCATCCGCTACACGCCCGAAGGCGGCAAGGTCTCGGTAACGCTGACCGTGCGCGGCGACACGGTGGAGGGCTCGGTGGCGGATACGGGCATCGGCATCGCGCAGGAAGACCTGCCGAGAATCTTTGACGAGTTCTACCGCACGCGCACGGCGAAGGAGATGGTATCCGGCGGCACGGGGCTGGGGCTGCCCATCGTCAAGCGCATCGTGGAGACCTACGGCGGGAATATCCGCGTGGAGTCGGAGGTGGGCAAGGGGTCGCGGTTCACGTTCACGCTCCCGCTCCACGCCGAGGCCCGGCCCGAAGCCGCAGCGGAGGCCCCGCGCCGAGCGGAGTCGGGCGCGCAGGGTTGAGCCACGCGCCGTAGCATCACCCGTCGGATGGCTGCGGCAGGTGCGCCAGAATGTCCGCCACGGCGACGGGCTTGCGCAGCCACGCCGTCGCGCCCAGAGCCGCCGCCTGCTCCTGCATCTCGCCCACCGGCCCGTCCAGCGACGACACGACGATGACCCTCATCCCCCCGTGAGCCAGGCTCATGCGGATTTGGCGGAGGGTGTCCAGCCCGTCCAGCGTGTAGGACATGCGCATGTCCAGGATGAACAGGTCTGCGGGGTAAGAGGAGAGGAGCGCGACGGCCTCTTTCCCGTTGCGGCATGCGCGGACGTCGTGCCCTGCGCCCTCCAGCGCCAGGCGCATTTGCTCCACGAAATCGGCGTCATCGTCCGCGATGAGAATCCTCGCCATTGGGGATGCTCCGTTTCCGCGCAATGGGCGCTAACGGCGCTTGAGCAGCCGTCGCACCTCGTCCACCAGCCGCTGCGGGCTGACCGGTTTGGATAGCAGTTGGTCTATGGGCAGGTCTTCTCCCGTTGGGAACAGGGCCGCGTGCTCGGAAGTGGGGATGGACGTGATCATCAGGATGGGGACATCGGCGATTTCCGGCTCCTTGCGGAGGTCTCGCGTGGCGTCCACGCCGTCCAGCAGGCCCTGCATCATCACGTCCATGATGACGAGGTCGGGCTTCAATGCCCGTGCGCGGGCGAGGGCGGCCTCCGCCGTTGCGGCGCTCACCACGTCCATCCGTTCTGCCTTGAGCACCTGGCGCACGATCTCCACAAAGTCGGGGTCGTCGTCCACAACCAGAATGCGCGGCGGGGCGGCCTCCGGCAGCGTCCACTGGTGTGGCTCCTTGAACGTCTGGAGCACGTGCGATGTGGTAACTCGGGAGATTCCCGGGATTAGGCTGATCTTCTCGGTCAGGAATCGGGAAAGGGCGGCCGTGTTTGCCAGGAGCACCTCTGCCATGAGGTCATACTCGCCCGTGAGGAAGTGGGCGCAGCGCACCTCGGGCAGCGCGGCGAGGGCATTCCCCACCCGCTCAACTTGCCCAACGTCGGCCTTGATGAGCAAGATCGTATGGGTACCCAGCCCCAGCCACTCCGGCTTCACGCAGGCGGAGAAGGAGACGATTCCCTCTTCCATGAGCCGCTCCAGCCGCTTGCGCACGGTGGCCTCGGCCACGCCCAGGGCGCGCGCCACGTCCACGTTGCTGGCCCGCCCGTCCGCCTGCAGATAGCGGATGATCTCCCGATCCAGGTTGTCTATCTGGTACACGCCCAGCCCTCCTCAAGGCTGAAGGATCGCAGGCGTCCCCCTAGAACAGCAGCGCAAGCCAGCGATCCAAGCAGGCCAATGTCAAGATGAGTCCCAGATACGGATAAGCGGAAAGTTTGTACATCTTCCAGGCCGCCTGGGTCATCCCCGTGCGGAACAGGCGCACGCTGCTCCAGACGAGGGCCACGTTGAGAGCCAAAGCCCCCGCGGCATACAACGCGCCCAAGTTGCTGTAGAACGGCATGGACAGGGTCTCCACACCCAGCGCCACCGCCAGGCCCAGGAGGATACCCATGTTCTGGCGTGGGGTGATGGTCAGTGGGAAGATGCGCACGCCGGCCTGGAGATAGTCGTGCCGATAGGCCTCCATAAGACTCCACACGTGGATGGGCGTCCAGATGAAGATGAGGCCGCACAGCCCCCACATCAGCGGCTCGGGGCGCGGGTTCACCCCCAGCCACCCGATGAGAAACGGGGCGCAACTGGCGAACTCGCCCAGGGGCACGTGGGTGATGGACCGCTTGCGGACGATGACCGAGGCCAGCACGCCCACCAGGCCGGCGGCGAAGGCCCACGGGTTCAGCGCCCACGCGATGATGAGCCCCACCAGCACCAGGCCGATGGCCAGCGGCAGCATCCGCTCGGCGGGCCAAATGCGGCGACTGGGCAGGGGCCGGTGGCGCGTGCGTTCCATGCGCGCGTCCATGTCGCGGTCCAGGTAGTTGGTCAGGGCGTTGGCGCCCGCGCTCCCAACGGTTACCGCCAGCGTCGTCCACAGCAGGCGACCCAACGGCGGCGCGCCGTCCGCGGCCAGCACTGCCGTCGCCAGGCCGGCGAACGCCAGGAGCAGCGTCTCGCGCGGCTTGAGCACCTGCACATAGGCGCGCCAGTCGGTCCCTCGGCGCGTTGTTTGCACGGATACCGTCTCGTCGGTCTGCACGTTCGGTCCCTCGGACGTAAGGATTTGTGCCAGTCTAGCCCCGGCAGGCGCAGGATGGATTGCCCTACCTGGGCTCTTCGGTTGCGCCTGCGGCGATCAGGTCCAGGCCCACCGTGAGGAGGTGCTCCACGGCGGGGTTCACCGGTCCAGGCAACGCCCGTAAGTCTACCGTCTTCAGGCGATTTTGGCAAACCGGACACTCGTAGAGGCGATAGGCCGCGTGGCTCGTGGGATAGTACACGAGATTCTCGTCGTTGGAGCAGAAGGTGCACCCGGTGCGTCGGTAGGGCCAGCAGGTGAAGCAGCGCTGGCAGAAGAGGTAGCGCCCCCCGACCGACGGCTCGAGCAGCGCCAGGACGGGCGCGCTTCCGCAGAACGGGCACACGGGCCGCCGCCAGTTGTCCAGCGGCAAACGGGGCACCACGGCCCCCGCCAGGCGGCGCAGTTCCCCCTCCAGCGCCATCTCCACCGCGGCCTCGGTCAGCGACCCGCTGTCGGCCAGGAGCGAGCGGCGCTGTTCCACGGCGGCGTGGGCAAGGGCCAGCAGGGCATCCGGCGGGGACTCCACCGCCGCGTCGGCCCACTCGTCGCGGTACTTGCGAAGAATCTCCGCCATGTGCACGACCGCCTCGGCGAAGCGCACGCCGTCCAGTCGGAGGTCCTCCCACCGAACCCAGGGCGCGCCCTCGGCCATGTGGCGGCTGTCGGAGGTGGAGAAGGGAAGGGGCGTGCCCTTCCCTTCCCCCTCAGCCAGGGCTTGCGCCGCAAGGATTTCCTCGTACAGCGCCAGCAGAGGCGCCAAGCCCGAATGGTCGAGCCCTTTCTCCCGCAGGGCGGTGAGCGTATCGGCGATGGTGTAGTGAGATGGCAGAGGCCGATCCGCATTGGGACACATGCTAGTCCGCCTTCCCGTGGGCAGCCGCCTTCGCCTTGGCTTCCTCGTACAGTTTCTTGGCCCGTTCCTCGCCGTAGTACCACTTGGCGTGGTGCTCGCGGGCGTAGGATTCGGAGATGACGCCGTACCGCATGCTCACCAGGGATTGCCACATCAGCGGGTGCGCAACCGCCAGGTAGAAGTGGATGATGAACATGCTGACGGTAACGAACATGGTGAGGTCGTGGATGATGACCGCCGCCTGGAACACCCACACCGGCAGCACGCCCTTGCCGAACCACATGAGGGCGCCGGTGAGCACGAAGATGATGGTGCCCGAGACCAGGATAACGGCATTCATCTTCTCGCCGGTGTTCCATCGGCCCTGCGGCGGCATGTCCACATGGCGGCCCAGCAGGTAGTAGGGGATCGCGCCCTTGAGCCAGCCGACGTCGTCGCGCCCGAATCGCAGTTCCTTCAGGGTGAGCAGCAGGCGCCGGGGTTGCACGATGGCGTAACTGATGGGCACCGCGGCGAAGAGGACTGCGCTGATGCGGTGCACCAGGCGCATGAACTGCCCGGCCTCGCCCCGCGCCAACGGCGCCAGGAACGGGAAGAACAGCACCATGCCCGTCAGCGTGAGCAGGATGAAGGTCAGGGTGTGTCCCCAGTGCAGGTACCGCTCCAGCGCCGTGTAGCGCGGAATCCAGCGGATGCGTATTGCCGTGTCAGAACCTTTCAGTCGCACGCTCATTCTACTTCCTCCATGCGGATATGTCGCCGCGCGATGACAAACGCTGTAACAGCCGCCAGCGCGGTTACGCCGAAGGACACGCCCACCAGCGGCTGCACCCAATCTTGCCAGACGTGGGTGAGAGCCGGCGACGCGGGGCTGGTGGGCAGGCCATAGGTTTCGGGCTTGTCCAGCAGCACGTACATACGCCCGAGGCCGCCCAACAGCACGTCGCCGTACAGGTTAGCGTTGGGGTAGCCGTTCTTCTGGAGGTACAGCACCCGCTCGCGCCCTTTGGCGATCATCTCGTTCCGCTCGCCGAAGGAGAAGGCTCCGGGGGGGCAAGTCTTTACGCAAGCCGGCTTCTCGCCGTTGGTAACCCGGTCCATGCAGAAGGTGCACTTGAACGACTTGCCCTTGCCGGTGAGCGTATCGGTGAGCAGGCGAGGGATGTGGAACGGGCAGAACTGGGTGCAATACCCGCAGCCGTTGCACAGGTCCTGCTCCAGGGTTACCAACCCCATGGGGTGGTGCTTGAGCGCGCCGGTGGGGCAGACTTTGACGCAGGCGGCGTCGGTGCAGTGCATGCAGCCCTGGGCCAGGAAGAGCCAGCGCATCTGCCCGCCCTCGTACTTCTCAATGAAGCGGATGCGCGTCCAGGTGTAGGGCGACAGGTCAGGCGGGTTCTCGTAGGAGCCACGGTTCTTGGTCAGGGTGCCGGGCAGGTCGTTCCACTGTTTGCAGGCGACCTGGCAGCCCCTGCAGGCCGTGCACTTGGAGGAGTCATAGAGCATCGCTACTTTTTCCATGGCTACACCGCCTTTCTAACGTCCACAAGGAAAGCCTTGTATTCGGGGATCATGGTGTTGGCGTCGCCCACGTGCGGGGTGAGATCGTTGACGACATCCCCCGTGGCGATGCCCGCCCAGCCGAAGTGCCAGGGCAGGCCCACCAGGTCCACCTTCTTCCCGTCCACCACCAGCGGTTGCACGCGGTCCGTAACGATGGCGACGGCGGTAACCTGGCCGCGGGCGCTGGACACGATGACCTTGTCGCCGTTCTGGATGCCCTTGCGGCTGGCGAGGTCTTTGCTCATCTCCACGAACAGTTCGGGTTGCGCCTCGGCGAGCCAGGGGAGCGTGCGGGACATGGCGCCGGCCTGCCAGTGCTCCACGACGCGGTACGTGGTGGCGACGATGGGGAACTTGTCGGCTGTGCCCACATGGTCGCCGATCTCCTTGTCCTGGTCCGTAGTCCACAGTTTGATGACCGGGTTGTTCTGGGTACCGGACAGGAGGTTCTTGACCGGGCTTTCCAGCGGCTCATAGTGCTCGGGGAAGGGGCCATCGGCCAGCGGGCCAAATAGCCAACCCTTGCCGTCGGTGAGCATGATGAAGGGATCTTTGCCGCCGGGGTCGGTGGGCGCTCGGGTTGGGACGAAGTCGGGCACGTCGTAGCCCACCCACTTCTTCTGCGCCTCGTCCCACCAGATGAGGGCCTTCTCCTGGCTCCACGGCTTGCCGTTGGCGTCGGCCGAGCAGCGGTTGTAGATGATATGGCGGTTGACCGGCCAGACCCAGCCCCAGTAGGGGTAGGTGCCCAGGCCGCCCGGGTCTTTGGTGCCGCGGCGCTTGGCGGCGGGGAGTCGGCGGCCCTCGCCGTCGTCCGCCGTGGCGAAGTACCCGGCGTAAATCCAGCAGCCAGAAGCGGTGGTGCCATCGTCGCGCAGGACGCCGAAGGTGGTGAACAGGTCGCCCTTCTTGCCCACGATGTTGCCTTTGTCGTCCACCACGTCGGCGGCCCAGTAGCCGTTGATCTCCATCGCCACGCGCTCGGGGTTGGGCGGGTCGCCGTAGTCCCAGGTGAGGTCCAGGATGCCCCTGTCCTTGGCGGCCGTGCTTCCGGCGTAGGCCTGCTTGATGGCCTTCATCAGGCGATCCAGAATCCAGATGTCGTCCTTGGCATCGCCAGGGGCACGGGCCACGGCCGGTCGCCACTGGATGAGTCGGCCGCTGGTTACGATGCTGCCGGCTTTTTCCATGGCGTCGGCGGCGGGGAGGAGGAAGACCTCGGTCTTGACCTCTTTGGGGTCCACCCCAGGCGCGTGCCAGAACCCGGCCGTCTCGGTCTCAAACAAGTCCATGACGACCATCCAGTCCAGGTTGCCCAGGCTCTTGCGCTCCATGCGGTTGTTGGGGCCCGACACCGCGGGGTTCATGCCCATGATGAACATCCCCTTGATCTTGCCCGCATGGAGGGCCTGGAACAACGAAATCCACGAGTGATCGCCCGCCCGCTTGGGCAGGTAATCAAAGTAGAAGTCGTTGTCCTTGGTGGCCGCGTCGCCCCACCAGGCTTTGAGCAGACTGATGAGGAATTTGGGCTTGTTGGACCAGTAACTGGTCTTGGGGGTTTCCTTCTGGATGTACTCCGCAAGGTTCTTGTGGGCCGCCGCAGACGGTGTGCCGAGGTACCCGGGCAGGACGTGGTAGAGCACGCCCATGTCGGTGGAGCCCTGAACGTTGGACTCGCCCCGCAAGGCGTTGACGCCGCCGCCCGGAACTCCGATGTTGCCCAGGAGCAACTGCAAGAGGGCCATCGCGCGCACGTTCTGCGACCCGACGGTGTGCTGCGTCTGGCCCATGGCGTACAGGATGGTGCCCGCTTTTCCGGGCTGCCCCGTGGCGGCGAAGGTTTCGGCGACTTTCAGGAACTGGTCTTTCGGGCAGCCGGTGATGCGCGATACGACGTCGGGGGTATAGCGGGCGTAGTGCTTCTTCAGGAGTTGGAAGACGCAGTTCGGGTCCTGCAGCGTCTCGTCGCGCTTGATGTTCCCGTCGGCATCCCGCTGGTAGGCCCACGTGGCGCGGTCATAGGTGCGGCTGGTCGGGTCGTAGCCGGAGAACAGGCCATCCAGGTCCGCGGGGCCTTTGAAGTCCGGCGAGACGAGCGTAGCGGCATTGGTGAAGTTGACTACGTACTCCTTGTGGTACAGTTCGTTCTGCAGGATGTGGTTGATGATGCCGCCGAGGAAGGCGATGTCGGTGCCGCTGCGGATGGGGGCGTAGATGTGGGCCTTGGCTGCCGTGCGGGTGAAGCGAGGGTCCACGACGATGAGTTTCGCGCCCTTCTCTATGGCGGCGTTGACCCAGTACATGGACGCCGGATGGTTCTCGGCGGGGTTGGCTCCGATGACGAAAATGCAGTCAGAGTTCTTCAGGTCAATCCAGTGATTGGTCATGGCACCACGGCCATACGTTGCGGCCAGACCGGCCACAGTGGCCGAGTGTCATATCCGCGCCTGGTGCTCTATCCACACCAGGCCCAAGGCGCGCGCGAATTTCTGCGCCACGTAGCAGTCCTCGTTGTTGTTGGCGGCGCCGCCCAGCCACGCAATGGCCTGGGTGCGGTTCACGGTAACGCCGTTGGCGTCCTTCTCCTCAAAGGTGGCATCGCGCGTGGCCTTCACCCGCTTGGCGATTTCGGCGATGGCCCAGTCCCACGTCTTTTCCTCCCATTTGTCGCTGCCGGGAGCGCGGTAGAGGACCTTCTTGAGGCGACGGTCGCTGATGGACAACTGGCGCACCGAGACGGACTTGGGGTCCAGGCCGCCACGGTTGATGATGTGGTCAGGGTCGCCTTCGGAGTTGATGATGTGGCCGGTCTCGTCGGTGGCGATGAGGAGGCCGCATCCAACGGAGCAGTAGGGGCAGATGGTGCGCCCCTCCCCGATGGGCTTGTGGAGCGGGAAGCGTCGCGCTTCCTCGGCTGCGGCCAACCGCGTCGGCAGCAGCAGCCCCCCAGCCGTCAACCCCGATACTTTCAGGAAGTTACGTCGGCTGATCTCCATGCTAGTCTTCACCTCCGTTTGGGCTTTCGGATGCACTCGGCGCAAGCACTGTCAGTTATGTTCCCTAGTTCACCTCCTTGATGTTCACCATGAAACTTTGCATACGACATAGAACGCGACTCAGGGCAGTTCAAAGGTGTTCAGCAGCGCCAGATGGGCTTTCTCCAGGTCGGCGCTGTGAATCACGCACGAGACCGTGGAGATGGACGTGCTGATGGCAAGGATGTTGACGCTCACCGACGCGAGGGCGTCAAACATCTGGCCCGCGATGCCGGGACGCTCCCGGAAGTCGGGGCCGAAGATGGACAGGATCGCCACGTCCGGGTTTGTGCGAACGCATCCGGCGCAGATTTGCGGGCTGACCCGATTCACGAGGGCCATGGCCGCTGCCGCGTCGTCCTGGTCCACGCAGATCACGATGTGGTCGCGGTTTTCCGCATCCATGCACTGGACGATGAACTGGACGTTGATGCGGGCGTCGCCCAGCGACTTGAGCAGGGCAGCCGCAACCCCCGGCCTGTCGGGGACCGACAAGACGTCTATCTGGGCCAGATGGGTTCTGCGGATGACGCCGCCGATGCGCGTCTTCTCCATAAGGCCTCCTGGCCGCTTCAGGTTTCCCACAGGGGGATACAGCGCGGTGGTTGGCTCGCGGCCCGAATCAGCCCCGCGCCAGCAGCGCCGCGATTCGCTCCTTGAGTTGCGCCGGGTTCACCGGCTTGGTGATCCACCCGTCCACCGGCACATCCCCGTCGGTAGGGAACATCCCCGACTCCGGCGTAACGGTGAGGGAGGTAACGAGGAGCACGGGCGTCCCCTTGAGTTGCGGATCCTCGGCCATTTTGCGCGAGACGTCCACGCCATCCAGGACATAGGACATCATGATGTCCAGCAGCACCAGGTCGGGCTTGTCTTTCTTCATCATCTTCATGGCCTGGTCGCCGTTGCTGGCCGTGCTAATCTCGTACCCTTCGGGCTGGAGGATGGAACGCACAACGGATACGAAATCGGGATCATCGTCTACGATCAGAATCTTCGCCATGCAGTGCCTCCTCTGGCTGCGGATATTGGGATTTTACGTGAGTCGCTGTACCGTTTCCAGGAGTTCCGCCGGTTTCACGGGCTTGGAAATCCAGCCGTCCACGGACAGGTAATCATCTGTGGGAAACAGCCCCGCGTGCGGCGTGTTGGCGATAGAGGTAACCATGACGATGGGGATGTGTTTGAGATTCGGGTCCTCACGGATGACCTGGCTGACGTTGAGACCATCCAGGACTGTGGCCATCATGATGTCCAGCAGGATGATGTCGGGCCTGTCGGCGCGGACGCGCGCCAGCGCCTGGTCTCCGCTCGCGGCAGTGGTTACCACATGGCCTTTGGACTCCAAGACCGTCCGGGCGATCTCCACAAAGTCCGGGTCATCGTCCACTACGAGCACCTTCGCCATGTTGCCCTCCTTTCACATGAGCAGCGGGCCGCGGCTTCCGATGGGGACGATCGTCTACGCATATTATAGCACAAGATACGAAAAATGTCAATACCCTGCGACGAAATTGCGAAAATCGCACAGAATGCCAGCCTCATGGTGTCATGCAGAGCCGAAGGCGAAGCATCTCAGGGCTTGCATCCACGGATCACACGGATTGCACGGATAGGGGAAGGTAGAGCAAGTTGGCAACTTGCTCCACGAGATTCTTCGCGGCTTCGCCGCTCAGAATGACGGTGGGGGGCGCACGGCCGTGCGGGGCTTACTGCCGGGGCAGGTAGTTCAGCGGGTTGCGCTGGATGCCGTCCTTGCGGATCTCAAAGTGCAGATGCGGGCCGGTAGATCGGCCCGTGGAACCCATCAGGCCGATGACCTCGCCCTTCCGCACCGATTGCCCAGGCTTCACATAGAAGATGCTGAAATGCGCGTAGAGCGTCTGGAAGCCGTTGCCGTGGTCAATCACCACGTACTTTCCGTAGCCGGTGTCGCTGGCTCCGACCAGGGCCACGTAGCCGGAGTCGGCAGCCACGATGCGCGTGCCCTCAGCCCACGTGATGTCTATTGCGCGGTGCAGTTCCCAGTAGCCCTGGGAAATGGCGCCCGTAGTGGGCCACACGAACGCGCCCGTGCCACGAGTCGCGCCTTCGGGAATCGGGCCGCTGTACACATGCACCACACGCGGCACGTAGGGCTTGCGCCCGCCGGGGACGATGACATACGTGCCAACCTGCAACTGCGGCGGGTCGCCCAGGTGGTTGTACTCGCACTCCAGGATGGCCGACGGTTCCACCTTGTACTGCTTGGCGATGCTCTCCACCGTATCGCCCTTGACGACCTTGTGATACACCCCCGACACGGGCAGGATGACCAGTTCTTCGCCGATTTGCAGCAGGTCGGGGTTGAGTTCCAGTTGGGGGTTGGCCCACATGATGGTGTTGCCGCTGATGCCGAACTGTTCGGCGATGCCGTACAGCGTGTCGCCATACTGGACGGTGTAGGTGATGACTTCCTTGCGCGGGCGCTCGGGGATGGTGGTGTGGGGCACCGGCGCGCGATGGAACAGCGAGTCGTCGGTCGTGCGGATGCCGCCGCGGGCCGACAGGGCCGCATAGGGCCGAGGCTCCGTCTGCGCCAGCGCCGTGGCATCGGGGGCCGCTTGCGGTTTCGGCTGCGCCAGGAATACGGCAGCGACGGCCAACGCCAACAGCGCCCCATGAGCGCCCAGGCGCAGGAGCGTGTGCCGCGCTCTACCAAGCGACTCGCGCAATCGCTTGCCTGCGAGGGTCAGGCCCCTTGGGGTCTGCGGCGCGCCCGTTGCGCCGTCCTCGCGCTCTTGGCTTGTGTCCGCCAATTCCCTCTCCGTTGTGCCGTTGGTTACAGGATGTCTTTCGTAAGGGTCGCCAGGAACTCGCGGTTATTCCGGGTCTTCTGGAGGCGCTCCAGGATGGGCACGATGGCCTCTTCGCCGCCGCCGATGGCCGAAATCATTCGGCGCAACGTCCACACTTTCTGGAGCGTCTCGCGGTCAAGGAGCAACTCTTCGCGGCGCGTGCCGGAGCGTTCTATGTCAAAGGCCGGGAAGATGCGGCGCTCGGCGAGTTTGCGGTTCAGGTGCAACTCCATGTTGCCCGTGCCCTTGAACTCTTCGTAAATGACATCGTCCATGCGGCTGCCGGTGTCTACCAGGCACGTGGCGATGATGGTGAGGCTGCCGCCTTCTTCTATGTTGCGCGCCGCGCCGAAGAAGTGCTTGGGCGGGTACAGGGCGCTGGGGTCCAATCCGCCCGACAGCGTGCGGCCGCTGGGCGGGACGACCAGGTTGTACGCCCGCGACAGGCGGGTGATGCTGTCCAGCAGGATGACGACGTCGCGCTTGCTTTCCACCAGGCGCTTGGCCCGCGCCAGGGCCATCTCGGCGACCTTGGTGTGCTCCTCCACCGGGTCATCAAAGGTGGAACTCACTACCTCGGCCTCCACCGAGCGGTCCATGTCGGTAACTTCCTCGGGGCGCTCGCCGATGAGGCACACCATGAGGTGCACCTCGCGGTGGTTGGCGCTGATGGCGTTGGCAATCTGCTTGAGGATGGTGGTCTTGCCGGCCTTGGGCGGCGAGACGATGAGGCCGCGCTGCCCCCTGCCGATGGGCGCCAGGAGGTTGATAAGGCGCGTGGCCAAGATGTCGGGCGTGGTCTCCAGGTTGAAGGCGCGGTTCGGGAAGATGGGGGTGAGCCGCTCAAAATCCGGGCGGCGTTTGGCCGTCTCCGGGTCCAGACCGTTCACGGCCTCCACGCGCAGCAGGCCGTAGTACTTCTCCGTCTCTTTGGGCGGGCGCACCTGGCCGATGACGAAATCGCCCGTGCGCAAGCCAAATCGGCGAATCTGCGACTGGGACACGTACACGTCCTCGGGCCCGGGCAGCAGGTGGTCGGACCTGAGGAAGCCGATGCCCTCCTGCACGATTTCCAGCACGCCGCCGCCGAAGATGAGCCCCTGCTTCTCGGCGTTGGCGCGCAGCAGGCGGAAGACCAGGTCCGTCTTCTTCAGGCGACTGTAGCCCGAGATGCCCATGGACCTGGCCATGTCCTGCAATTCGCCCAGCGTCTTCTCCTCCAGTTCCGCGATGTTCATGACGTTCTGGGCTGGCGGTGGTGGCGGGACTTGTGCGACTTGTCCGTTCTCTTCGGTCAATCGTTCTTCAGACATTCGTTCTTCGGTCATTCGTTCTTCCATGACAATAATGTATTGAGACTTGCGTCGCAGGCGCTCAGGGAATTACGAAAAGCGTAACAAGAGGATTCACGAGAGGGCACCTGCTTCACGCGCTTGTCTCTCCCCTGTCTGGCAGTCCCATATGCGACTGGCCCCAATATGCTTGCCCCCGCAACGTTCCTCCGGCCTCTGGAGACGGAACGGATGGGGGTCAACGGATACGCCGCGCACCGATACGACGAGGACCTGCCGGAGCCTTGACATATCCTAGTATAGCATACTTTTCGCGGTTAGTCAAATCGGATTTGGCTAATCTGCATCAGTTTGTCCCAGCGGTGGGTGGCCTCAATGTAGCGCACCGTACCCGACTTGGACCGCATGGATAGGGAGTAGGTCTTGGCCCCATGGCCGAAGTAGCGTACTCCCTTGAGCAGTTCGCCGTCGGTGATGCCGGTGGCCGCGAAGAAGATGTTGTTCCCCGCTACCAGGTCGTCAATGGTGAGCACCTTGTCCAACTCGCGGCCGTTTTCTAGGGCCCAGCGGCGCTCGTCGTCGTTGCGCGGCCAGAGTTTGCACTGCATGTCTCCGCCGATGCACTTGAGGGCGCACGCGGTGATGACGGCCTCGGGCGAGCCGCCCACGCCCATGAGCACGTCCAAGCCGGTGTCTTCAATGGCCGCCATGAGGCCGCCGGAGATGTCGCCATCGGTAATCAACTTGATGCGCGCGCCGCACGCGCGGATGTCGGCGATGAGTTTCTCGTGGCGCGGGCGGTCCAAAACCACCACGGTGAGATCGTCCATGTCCTTGCCTTTGGCCCGAGCGATGGCGCGCAGGTTGTCGGCCACGGGCGCGTTGATGTCAATCGCGCCTTTGGCCTCCGGCCCGACGGCGATCTTGTCCATGTACACGATTTTGCCGGGCGCGTACATGGTGCCGCGCTCCGAAAGCGCCACCACCGACAGCGATCCGGGCCTCCCCAGCGATAGGAGCCGCGTGCCGTCAATGGGGTCCACGGCGATGTCCACCAGGGGCGGTTCGCCCGTGCCCAACCGCTCGCCGTTGTACAGCATGGGCGCCTCGTCTTTCTCCCCCTCGCCGATGACGATGACGCCATCCATCTGGATGGTGTTGAGGACCAGGCGCATGGCGTCTACCGCGGCCTGGTCCGAGCCTTCCTTGTTGCCGCGTCCCATCCAGCGGGCCGAGGCCAGCGCCGCCGCCTCGGTTACGCGGACCAGTTCCATGGCGATGTTGCGGTCGGGTACGGTGTTCATCGGTTTACCTCCCCAATAGGATGGCTGAAATTCACCGCAGAGAACGCAAGAACGCGGAGAGATACAGAATAGACTTTGCGTTCCTTGCGCCCTGTACGGTTCAAAATGACCCGCGAGAGCCTACCAGCACCGAACAGGGAGACTATCCACAAATTGTAGCGCGAGATTCCTCGGCGCTCCGCGCCTCAGGAATGGCAGCCTCATCGTGTCATGCTGAGCCGAAGGCGATACCCCCTCGCCCTTCGGGAGAGGGCTGGGGTGAGGGCCGAGATTCTTCGGCACTTCGGACCTCAGAATGACGGTCGGGCACGCCTTGCCGCGCGGCGTCGGCCTGCCGGTTTCATCTTGTGTGGGTGAACCGCAGGCGCACTCTCCTCGTGTGTCGTTGCGAGCGAAGCGAAGCAACCTCACGCCCCAGAGATTGCTTCGGGCGCTCCGCGCCCTCGCAATGACAAATGCCAACAGACTTTGGAACCGACTCCCATCGGCCTGCCGGTTGACGTTCTCCCCAGGGCGGTGCTACAATCCCGCGCAGCGCCAACCCAGAACGGAGGAGACGCATGGAGGCGTACCGCATCCTGGAACAGGTCTTTCGCGACCGGAAAACGTTCTACGCGAGCGTGCAGAAAGGTGCGAACGCCATTCGGCAAAGCGCGTGGGCGGCGGTGGTCTGGGCCGCGGCCCTGCTCATCTTCGGCGCTGTCATGGGTGTTCCTGGCGGAGTATACTACATGCTGGCCTCGGCAATCAAATTGCCGCTGGTGGTCGCGCTGGTAACCCTGGCGGCGCTGCCCCTCCTGCACTTCTTGGCGCTTTACTCCGGCGTCTCCATAAGCGCGTTTCAGACGGCGCACCTCGTGAGCGGCATGCTGGTCATCGTGTCGGTGCTGGCGCTGGCATTCGCGCCCGCGCTGTTGGCGCTGTGGATTTCCGTGGGCGACTACGGCCTGTACAAGATCGCCTGCGCGGCGGCGCTCGCCCTGTGCGGCGCGCTGGGGATCCTCTTCGCCAAGCAGGGGCTGGACCGGATGGCCAAGGCTCCCTCCCGCGCGCGGGAAACGTTGTTCTGGGTGTGGGCAGCGGTGTACGCGCTGGTGGCCGGGCAGGTGGCCTGGCTGGCGCGCCCGTTCATCGGTTCGCCCAACGCGCCGTTCCAGTTCCTTCGCGGCGCGGGCGGCAGCCTGTACCAGGAACTGGCGCGCTCCGCGTGGCAACTGCTTCTCTCCCTGTTCTGAAGTCCCTGTTCTGACGGCGCTACTCCACCCGAAAGGTGTACGGCGCGGCCTGGGCCGTGTGGGGCGTCAGCGAGGCGACGATGAGCGTCATCCCTTCGGGCGCGCTCACCGTTGCCTGCCCCGTCCCGTCGGCGCCCACGTCAATCGGGATCACCCGCAGCGGGTCTCCGTGCACCACCGCCGTAACCTGATACCGCGCGGCGATGCGGTTCTCCACCCGCACGAACCCTCGCGCGTCCCAACCCGCGTCGGACTCGGCCTCGTCGCGCCAGCCGATTTCGGGAATCTCTACCGCGCGCACCCACAGGCCATCCAGGTTGATGGCGTCGTCGGTGAGGCATTCAAAGCGCAGGAGCACCTTGCGCCCTGCGAACGGCGTCAGCGAGAACGCCTCCTCTACCCATTCGGGAGTTGTCCCGCCGCCGGAATTGCCCGTGTACCCATGCCCGACGAGGCCGGTCTCGGGCGCGATGGGCCTCGCGTGCGCGCCGGCCAGCGGCTGCCAGGTGGCCCCGCCGTCCGCGGACACCAACACCAGGGCAAAGTCCCAATTCTCCTCCAGGGCATACCACATGACGACTCGAAGGTTTGCGGACTGAACGCCCGTCAGGTCTATCTCACGCGTGAGGGTGGCGTCCTTGTTGTCGCCGCGGTTGGCCCACCAGAGGCGGTCGCCGTCCGATGATGCGAACGGGGCCAGGCCCACACTCGGCGCGCCGGCGAATTCCACGCGCACGGTTCCGGCAGGCGGCACATGGATGTAGTCCACGCCGAAGGGGGACACCGTGCCCGTGATGACCGCGGGAAGCGCCGCGACGGTATGGCCCGTCGGCGTCGGCAAGGCCAGCGGCCCGTAGCCGCCCAGGAGATTGCTCACCGTCCAGTCCCGAAACACCGAGGCGAAGTCGGCGCCGCGGCGGCCCACGGCGCGCTCCAGTCCCGTTAGCCCGCCGGACGGCTCGCGGGCCAGTTCGCGGATGAAGTCCTCCCCGTAGCGGTGGAGCAGGTACTCCATGAGCAGGTATGCCCCGCCGTAGTGGGGGCCCGCGTTGGCGGTGCGCAATGGCCAGAAGGGGAGGGGGATGTCGGGCGCGGCCAGGTAGGCCCCGTAGCCGCCCACCGGTAGCCCCGCCAACCGCGTGGCGAGTTGCGACAGGCCCTCGTTGACCCACGTCTCCTCGTCGGGGTCGTTGCGCCACTGGATCATGTGCTGGAACTCGTGGGCGAGGAGGGCGTCGTACCCCTCGGTGCCAGGCGCGGCCGTTTGCAGGTTGACGAATAGGATTTCCCGCTCGTTGCTGCGCGGCGCGACGGCCGCGGGGTATTCGTCCTGGCTGAAGAAGTACGCGCCCACGTTGGGCACCGCGCCGTTGAACACGTGCAGGCGGGGATCGCCGTCCGCGCCGGGCGTCCACTCCTCTCCGAAGAGGCGGCGCAGGATCGGGCCTGTGGTCTCGGCGAAGCGGCGCGCCGAGGCTTCCAAATCCTGCGCGGAGACGCTGAAGCCGTCCTCCACCCACATATACAGGTCGGGCGTAACCAGTTGCAGGGTGGCGGAGGCGCGCCGATAGGTGTTGTACAGCGTGTCGCTAATCCAGAACTCGGCGCGGTCGCCCACCTGCAATGGAGCGGGGGCCGAAAACGTGCCCCCGACAACGGCGCGACCGAGCCGACGGGCCACGTCCACGGGGTCGCGGGCGGGCGGCTCGGCGAGGGCCAGGGCCTGCTCCGTCGTGAGCGTCGGGGCGGGCGTCGGCGCGGGCGAGGGGCTGCTGCACGCCGCGCACACGGCGGCGAGGGCTGCGATGGCGACGAGTATGCGCAACGGTCGGGTCAACGGCTGTCTCCCATGGGTGCGGGTAGGGGCAGGTCTAGGGGCAGGTCTCAGACCTGCCCCTACAACATAGGCCCTGTCCAGGACGGGTCTCAGACCCGCCCCTACGGCCCCGTCCTACTAATCGTAGTGCCGCCAGGTGCCGTTGCTGTACAGCACGAAGATGCCGAGGCGGTTACTCCACAGCATGTGCCCGCGCTCAAAGTTCTGCCACGAGAGGGTCAGCCCGCGCTCCGGCTCGGTGGCCCACGAGAGGCCCGAGCGCACGGCGGGATTCTCTCGCCAGACCTTGCCGAAGCCGCGCACGGGCTGGTAGTAGCCCCACGGCGGGACGATGGTGGGGTCTGATTCGGGCTGGGGCGGCGCCCACGTGTCCGCGAAGGACTGCCACGTGCCGTTGTTGTAGAGCACGTACACCCGCGGCCCGACCGATGTCCAGAACATGTACCCGCCGATGAACACCTCTTCCGCCGCGACGGTGCTGAACTCATCGGCCACGGGACAACCCAACCCGCTGCGGACGGTGCTGTAGGTGTTCCAGATGCGCCCGAAGCCGAACTTGGGCGTGATGGCGCAGCCCGCAGGCGGCGTCGTCGGCTCCACCAGCACGAACTTCACGGCGTCAAACCCGATGCGCCGCGACAAGTAGGCTTCCTGTGTGTTGTCGGCCAGGTACACGTATTCGTCGCCCGTGGCGTTGAACGTGAACGTGCCCAGCCGCACCCAGACATTGGAGTAGATGTACTGGTTCACCGGCACGTCGTGGCGCATCCCCGCGTGATAGATGCGGTACCGCGCGTTGCCGGTCGTGGCGTTGCACGACGGGACGAAGACGTACACAGTGTAGCGGCCGGGTGTGGGCAGCGCGGGCGTCCACTTGGCCCAGTTGGACACGGCATACACGTTGTTCAGCGTCCAGTAGGAATGATTGCCGTAGCCGCACCAACTGTTGCGCCAACCGGAGGCCGGCCCACCTTTGGCGAAGCCTGGGCTGTATTCGTCAATGACGACCTCCACGGGGCCAGGGGGCGGCGGGGTCGGAGGCGTGGGCGGGGGCGGGGTGGTCGGCTCCCAGCGCAGTCGCGCCACGGCCACGCCAATCTGCTCAAAGTACTCCACGCGGATGCGATGGTCGCCCGCGCCCAGGTACATGGTGGCCGCATGGGTCGTCTCCGCCTGGGGGTACCACTTGTCAATGATGAGTTGCTCGTCCACCCACACGCGCATCCCGTCATCATGGGTGGCGTAGAAGGTGTAGTTGCCCGCCGCCGCGAAGTTCACGATGCTGGTCCAGCGGACGGAGAAGTAATCGGAGGGGATGGGAGACCCAGGGGAGTTGGCGCCCCAGTTGAAGTCCAGGATGGGGTCATCCCGCACCAGTTGCGGCGCGCCCGTCAGGTACATGTTGGGGTAGAACTCGCCGTGCCAGAACGAGGGCGCGTAGTCCGTGCGTACCCACGACAGGCGAATCTGGGCGATGCCGGTGTGCTCGTAGTATTCCAGGCGCACGGGGTGGTCGCCCGCGCTCATGACGCGCGTGAACGTGTACGTCGTGGGCGCTTGGTCAAACCACTTGTCCAGCACCAGGTCGCCGTTGAGCCACAGGCGCACGCCGTCATCGGTCGTTACGGTGAACCGATACGTCCCATCCTCAAAGCGGACGACCCGAGTCCACCGCACCGAGAAGTTGTCGGCGTTGACGCCCGACGCCGGCGCTCCCGCGGCCCAGTCAAAGTTGATGTCGGCATCGTCGCGCACCAGGGCGGGGCTGCCGCCGAACCAGGTGTTGTTGTAGTACTCGCCTCGCCAGGTGGGATCCGCTGCCTGGGCCCGGCCGGCTGTCAGGTGGGCCAGGGGCGCCCAGAACAGGGCCGCCAGGATGAGGATGCTCACCGCCTTGGAGCCCCAGCCAACAAGGGAACGTTTCCTATTGCCGCGCATACTCACACCTCCTAACGCGGTTCTTGCCGCAATCCAAAACGAGCCGCACCTTCCGAGTCGGTCTATGCTACACATGCAAGAAGCATGCCTGCAAATGCATAACGTGTCAAGTCAGGGAAGAGTTCCCTGCCCCGGATAGCGAGTCTCTGTCCCCTCGGGAAATCTGCCGCAGGCCCATCGCCGCGCTCACGGTGCAATGGTTACCGCCACGGCGCACGGCTCCGGGAAGTTGCCGGTCTTGTCCACAACCACGAGCCGCAGCGCGTACTCTCCCGGCGGGAACGCCGCCGCGTTGAATGTCTCCAACACGCCATCGGACACGGGCGCGTAGTGCAAATCCCCCACCACAGACCACTGAGACGGGTTGCGCCCGATGCCGATTTCTATCTTGTAGTACCAGAAGTTGCCGATGGAGGCGGTACCGGTTACCTGGACGACGCCCGAAAGGCGCGCGCCGGGACGCGGCGATGTGAGGTTGACGCCCGGCGTGGGGCAGAGGGGCGGTGGAAGCGGCGTGGGTGTGGGCGTGTAGACGGGAGATGTGGGGATGGGCTGGCGCGTCGGGCGGACGCGGGTAACGGTGGCCGTCGGCGTCGGCGTCAGTTCCTCCGGGCTGTAGGTGGGCGTGGCGCGGAGGAATCGGGTCGCCGTGGGCGTTGGCTCGGGTTCGGGCGAGGGGGCCATCTCCCCAAGGTGCGTGGCCACAAACAGCGCCCCGCTCAGAATCGCCATGAGGACGACTACCGACAGGCCACGATACAGGCGGTTGCGCGCGAACTCCTTCTCCAGCGAGAAGATGGACTGGCGAATCTCGGCCCGCGCCCGGAGCGCCGCCCGCAGCCCGAACAGGGCGATGATGGCGAAGAGCGCGTAGAGCCAAATCGCGTAGGTTCTCAGCAGCGTGATCACGATGGACATGCCGTCTCCGCACGTGCAGATTCTATGGTCAGAACGCCGCCCGCGTTCCTAGGTTCCGCTGATTTCCCGCAGGACGCCTCGGATGAGGCTGGCGAGGCGCGGGGCGATGACCTTGCCCGCGGCCAGCACCTCCTCATGGGTGGTGTCGTCGTGGCCCGCGGCGGCCAGGTCCGGCGAGAGGGTGTTGGATATGCCCGAGATGCCAAGCACCCGCATCCCCCCATGCCGCGCCACCGTTACCTCCGGCACGGTGGACATCCCCACGGCGTCGGCGCCGATGGCGCGCAAGAACCGCATGTCGGCCGGCGTCTCAAAACTGGGCCCCGCGAGCATGATGTACACGCCCTCGCGCAGGGGAATCCCCTCGCGCTGGGCCACGCGACGGGCGATGGCGCGCAACTCCACATCGTAGGCGCGGCTCATGTCCGGGAAGCGCGGCCCCAGGTCGGGATCGTTGGGCCCGCGCAACGGGTTCAGCCCCGCCATCCCCACCAGGTTGATGTGATCGGCGATGAGCATCAGGTCGCCCGCCCGAAACTCCGGGTTCAGCCCGCCCGCCGCGTTGGTAACGATGAGGACGCCGACGCCCATCTGCCGGAACACGCGGACGGGGAACGTTACCTGCTGCATGGAGTAGCCCTCGTAGTAGTGGGCGCGGCCCTGCATCATCGCGACGCAGGCCCCCTCCAGCCGCCCGATGACCAGCCGCCCCATGTGCCCCTCAACGGTGCACTGGGGAAACTCGGGGATGTCGCTGTAGGGGATGACGTCGGCGTCTGCTACCTCGGCGACCAACCCCCCGAGTCCCGAGCCCAGCACAATGGCTACCTGCGGTCTATGGCGCGTCCGCGACAGGATGTATTCCGACGCGCGGACGAAGTGCTCTTTTGTGTAGAAGTCGGACATGCTATCCCCCTGGATGGTGTGCGGTCTGCGATGTCAGTCTTTCTTGGCCCTGGGGTGCGCGTTGTCATACGCGTCCCTCAGTTCTTCTTTCGTTAGATGGGTGTAGATTTGCGTCGTAGATACGTTGGCGTGCCCGAGCAGTTTCTGGACGTCGGGCAGTTTGGCGCCGCCGGTCAGCAGGTGCGTGGCGAAGGAGTGGCGCAGGGTGTGCGGCGTTACGGTCTTGGTGATGCCGGCCTCCTCCACGTAGTGCTTGATGATGAGCCAAAGCCCCTGGCGTGTAAGCGGCTTGCCCTGGAAATTCACGAAGACGGACTGCTCGTTTGGGTCCTTGACCATGTGGATGCGTCCGCGCTGGAGGTAGGCCTCCATGGCTTCCAACGCGCGCGGATGGACGGGGATGATGCGCTCCTTGCGCCGCTTGCCGTGCACCACGCGCACGCTGCCGGAGGCTAAGTTGACATCGTTCAGCGCCAGGGACACCAATTCCGTAACGCGCATGCCGGTTGCGTAGAGCAGTTCCAGCAGCGCCCGATCCCTCAGACTCTTGGGATCGTCGCCCGTACCCGGCGCCGCCAGAAGCCGCTCCACCTCCTTGCGGGTCAGGGTCTTGGGCAGCCTCTTGCCCAGCCTGGGCGAGTCCAGCGTGGTGGTTGGGTCCTCTTTGATGCGCCCCTCCCGCGCGAGGAAGTGAAAGAACGACTTGACGGCGGCCAGTTTGCGCGCCACCGACGAAGAGGCGTACTCGCGCTCCTTCAGGAACATGACATATTTCACGATGAGGCCCTTGTCCACCGCGCCCCAGTCCGCCGTCGGGACTTTGCCGCGGGCGAAGTCAACAAACTGCGCCAGGTCGTTCTGGTAGGCGGCCAACGTATTGGGCGAATACCCTCGCTCCACCCTCAAGTAACTGAGGAACTCTTCTACTTCTTGCAGCATTTGGTTCCTCCTAATCATCATCGCCCTTGTCGCAAGAGCGCCGTCGCGGCCAAGCAATCGCGACGGCATCCCGCGTGTGCCGACAACCTCTACATCTATTGTACCACAACTTTCCATAAAATCAATATCGGGCAGGGGCGAGATTCGGCTCGCTTCGCCCGCGATGAGAGATGGAGAGACAACGTGCGACGCGCCTCCGAGGTGCGTCGCACGTTTCCCTTCGCGCGGATTCGCGCGCATTCGCGGTTACAAGAGCGGTCATTCTGAGGCGCGCAGCCGCGAAGAATCTCGCAACCCGAGACCCTTCGCTTCGCTCAGGGTGACGGGACCCGGCTGTGTCCGCCCATGCTTCCACCCCTTAGCGCGGCTTTAGCCCTGCACGGCCCCGCCCCCCGACCGTCATCTGAGCGGCGCAGCCGCGAAGAATCTCGCCCCTCACCCTAGCCCTCTCCCGGAGGGAGAGGGGACAGTGTCCGCACCCCGGCCCTGGCCCGCTGGGAGAGGGAACAGTGTCCTCACCCCGCCCCTCGCCCAGCGGGCGAGGGGACAGGGTCCTCACCCTGGCTAGGAGTAGGTCAGGGTCCCACGCCCAACCCCGCGCTACCCCCTGGCGGCTAGGAATGGCCACCCCACGCCGAATAGCCGCCCCACGCCGCCCCCACGGGCCGCGCCCCCTGCGCGCAACTTGACGCCCACGCTCCACGCGCATAGAATGCCCGTACAAAATGCAACTGGGGGTGCGAGTATGAACCTGTGGCACGAACTTCCCGTAGGCCCGGACTGGCCCGAAGTCATCAACGTCATCGTGGAGATACCCAAGGGCAGCCGCAACAAGTACGAGTACGACAAGGGGCGCGGAGTCATCAAGTTGAACCGAGTGCTGTTCTCTTCGCTGTACTACCCAGGGGACTATGGCCTTATCCCACGCACCCACTACGAGGACGGCGACCCGCTGGATGTCCTCGTGATGATCAACGAGCCGACGTTCCCCGGCTGCGTGCTGGAGGCGCGGCCCGTCGGCTTCTTCCGCATGATGGACAAGGACCTGCCCGATGACAAGGTGCTGGCCGTGCCGGCATCGGACCCCCTCTATACCGAGATCCGCGACCTGGAAGATGTCCCGCCCCACTTTCTCCGCGAGGTTGCCCACTTCTTCTCGGTCTACAAGGACCTGGAAGAGACGCGGGTGAAGCCCATCGGCTGGGAGCCGCGAGAAGCCGCCTACGAGCAGATTCGCCACGCGGTGGAACTGTATAGCAGGGAAGGCATGCGGTTTCGATAGGCCCAGGACCCCATATCCGGAGGTTGAGATTGCGCGCGACCCGTACCGTTCTGTCGGTTTTCATTGTGTTTGCCCTCATGTTGGGGGCTTTCGCGGCGGGCTTTCTGGCGCGCGGGTGGATGGTGGCCCGCTACCAGCAGCAGCCCGCCAGCGTTGAGCAGCAGTTTTCCGTCTTCTGGGAGGCGTGGAACATCGCCCAGGAGAATTTCGTGGACCCGACGGCGCTGGACCCGAAGGCCATGACCTACGGGGCCATCCGCGGGATGCTGGATTCGCTGGGGGACATCGGGCACACGCGCTTCCTCACGCCGAAGGACCTGGCCGAGGAGCGCGTGAGCATGACGGGCAAGTACTCGGGCATCGGCGCGGAGATCGGCATGCGCGACGGTCGCCCCATCATCATCGCGCCGTTTGACGGCTCGCCCGCGCAGCAGGCCGGCATCCAGGCCGGGGACTACGTCATCCGCGTGGACGGCGAGGATACCGCCGGGCTGTCGCTGGACGAGGTGGTGGCCCGCATCCGTGGGCCGGAAGGGTCGCAGGTGAGGCTCACCATCATGCGCCCGGGGAGCGCGTCGCTGCTGGAGTTCACCATCGTGCGCGAGATTATCCGCGTTGCCGCGGTGTCGTGGGCCATGATTCCCGAAACGCACATCGCGCACATTCGCATCAGTCAGTTCAGCGCCACCGCGCTGCCCGGCCTCAAGGACGCCATCACCGCCGCGAAGGGGGCGGGCGCGCAGGCGCTCATCGTGGATGTGCGCAACAACCCGGGGGGCCTGCTGGATCAGGCCGTGTCGGTGGCCAGCCAGTTCTTGGCGTCCGGCAACGTGGTGCTGGAGGCGCGGCGCGATGGCTCACAGAAGCCGTATCCGGTGGAGGAGGGCGGCCTGGCCGTGGACGTTCCCATCGCCGTGCTGGTGAACGAGGGGTCGGCCAGCGCGTCGGAAATCTTCGCGGGAGCCATCCAGGACAACGAGCGCGGCGTTATTGTGGGCCAGCCGACGTTCGGCACGGGCACCATCCTGTCCACCTTCAACCTCAGCGATGGGTCGGCCATCTTGCTGGGGACGGGGCAGTGGCTCACTCCCGGCGGGCGCAGCCTCCGCCGCGAGGGGATCACGCCAGATGAGATCGTGGCGCTCCCGACGGACGGGCATATCCTGACGCCCGCCAAGTCGGGGACGCTCGCCCCCGATGAGATTGAGAAGGCCGGCGATACCCAACTGGCGCGCGCGATACAGATTCTGTCGGGCCAAACCGCTGTGGCCGAGCCTCGGTTCAGCGCGGCGACGACTGTGCCGGACCGCCAGTGCGCGGGCGCGAATTGATTGCGCCGCGCGGTAGAAGTTTACCGCGGAGGCGCAGAGAGGGCGCAGAGGGACACAAGAGGAATGGCTTAGGTTCACCGCGGAGAACGGAGAGGACGCCGAGAAACACAGAAGAATGCCTGAGGTTCACCGCGGAGAATCAGAGGGCGCAGAGGATGTTCTCCAGTTTTTCTCTGCGTGCTCCGCGTCTCGGCGGTGAAGCAGATTGCACCGCGGAGAGTCAGAGGGCGCAGAGGGATTCAAGGGGAAGAGCGCTCACTGCGGACGCGCGGGTAGGGGCGGGTCTGTAGGGGCGGGTCTGTACGGGCGGGTCTGTAGGGGCGGGTCTGAGACCCGCCCCTACAACTAGGGCCGCAGATTGTAGAAGACGTCCTTGCCCGGATAGGTGGCCGCGTCGCCCAGTTCTTCCTCAATGCGCAGGAGTTGATTGTACTTGGCGACGCGCTCCGAACGGCAAGGCGCGCCGGTCTTGATCTGCCCGGTGTTCAGCGCCACCGCCAGGTCGGCGATGGTGGTGTCCTCGGTCTCGCCGCTGCGGTGCGACACGACAACGGCCCAACCCGCGCGGGTGGCCATCTGCACCGCGTCCATGGCCTCGGTGAGGGTGCCGATTTGGTTGACCTTGCAGAGGAGCGCGTTGGCCGCCCGCTCGCGGATGGCGCGTTGTACCCGCTCCACATTGGTAACGAGCAGGTCGTCGCCCACGATTTGAATCTTGTGGCCCAGCCGCTCCATGAGGAGCCGCCAGCCCTCCCAGTCGTCTTCGGCCAGGCCGTCCTCCAGCGAGACGATGGGGTACTTGCGCACCCAATCCTCCCAGAAGGCGATCATCTGCTCGGTGGACAGGACGCGCCCCTCCTTCTTTAGGTGGTACTTGCCGTTCTCGTAGAACTCCGACGCGGCGGGGTCCAGCGCCAGGTAGATTTGGTCGCCCGGACGGTAGCCCGCCTGGGCGATGGCCTCCAGGATGAGTTCCACCGCCTCCTCGTTGGATTTGAGCGAGGGGGCAAATCCGCCCTCGTCGCCCACGTTGGTGGAGTAGCCCTTCTTCGCCAGGAGTTTCTTGAGGGCCTGGTACGTCTCGGCGCACCAGCGCAGGGCCTCTCTGAAACTGGACGCGCCCAGGGGCATGATCATGAACTCCTGCAGGTCGGTGCTGTCCAGGGCATGCTTGCCGCCGTTGAGGATGTTCATCATGGGCACGGGCAGGGTGCGCGCGCCGACGCCGCCCAGGTAGCGGTACAGGGGGATGTCCAGCATGGCGGCGGCGGCCTTCGCCACGGCCAACGACACGCCCAGGATGGCGTTGGCCCCCAGGCGGCTCTTGTTCGGGGTCCCGTCCAGCGCCACCAGGTACGCGTCTATCTCCGCCTGGTTTAGGGGATCCCAGTCCTGGAGTTCGTCGGCGATCTCTAGGTTGACGTTCTGCACGGCGTTCTGCACACCCTTGCCGCCGTAGTACGCTTTGTCTCCATCGCGCAGTTCCACGGCCTCGTGGGCGCCGGTGGATGCGCCGGATGGCACGATGGCGCGGCCCATGTGGCCTGTTTTCAGGTACACCTCCACCTCCACGGTGGGGTTGCCGCGCGAGTCCAGAACCTCTCGCGCCAGGATGTCTTCTATCATCGGTTGCCTCCGCTGATGTGTTGGGGCGCTTCGCGAGGGCATGTTTATGCCGTCGCGTTCGCCGGTTTGTCGCTCAGGGCAGAAGCCCGGCCCACGGCCCTCACCCTGGCCCTCTCCCGGAGGGCGAGGGGGTGATGCCCTCACCCTAGCCTCCCTCACCCTAGCCCTCTCCCGGAGGGAGAGGGAATGGTGCCTATGCCTTCAGGCCCAGGGCGCGGTACAACTCGTCAAAGTCAAACCGCTCGTCCAGCATCTGCACGAATCGCTGGAGTTTCTTCTCCTGATGGAAGCGAGTCTTGCCGAAGAACCGCTCAATGATCTCCACGGTGCTCAGGGTGTCGTAGTTGACCAGGATGACCGGCACGCCGACCTCCTCGGCGCGGCCCAGGATGATGGGGCTGGGCTGGATGTTGCCGGTGAGCACCAGGCATTTGGTGGACGTTTCCAGGGCCGCCAGTTGGATGTCGGGGCGGTCGCCGCCGGTGATGACGGCCTTGTTGGGCTTGCGGCGGAAGTAGGTGAGGGCGCTGTCCACGCTCATGGCGCCGACCATCAGGTGCTCCACCAGTTCGCCCAACTTGTCGGGGCAGCACAGCACTTGCCCTCCGAGCGCCTCGTTGATTTCGGCCACGCTGATGGACAGAAGCAGGCGATCCTGAGGGATGACGGCGAAGGTGCGGATGCCCCTGTCGGCCAGCGCCTTGACGATGACTTCCTGGATGAACTCCATGTGGATTTTGGGGACGGCGTTGATAACCACGCCCAGCATGGAGTCGCCCAGGCGCTTCTGCGCGGTGAGCGCGTCGTCCATGACCTGCACGTTGCTGGTGTACTTCAAGATGACGAGTTCGGGCGCTTTGAGCAGGTCGGACACGTGGGGCGTTCCCAGGCCCACGATGTACCCCTCGCGCAGGGAGCCGCCGCCCTCCAGGATGACGATGTCGCGCCCTTTGGCGATTTTCTCATACGCCTTGCGGAGCACGTCGTCGCCATCCATACGCAGTTTGCCGGTGAGGATTTCGTCCACGAATTCCGGCGTCAGGGGTACGGCGGTCAGTTCTTCGGGCTGCTCTGTGAGTCCGAGGACTTCGCGCACGAAGGCGGCATCCTCATCAATGATTTTGCCCTGGATGCGATGGGCCACGCTGCTGACGGGCTTCAGGTATCCCACCGAGTACCCATCGCGCTGCAACCGCTGGGCAAGTCCGAGGCAAAGGGCCGTCTTGCCGGAAACCGGCTCAATAGATGTGATGTACAAGTTCGCCATTCTGTCTTCTCCTTTGGTTACGTTGATAACCCGTAGCCGTAACTAACTGATGACGAGTCGCATGTCCACGGCGTAGGCCCCCTGGCCGCTGTCCAATACCATCAGGGGGTTGATGTCCATTTCCACGACTTCGGGGAAGTCGGTAACGAGTTGCGACACGCGCAGGAGGGTGTCCACCATGGCCTCCATGTCGGCGGGCTTTTGGCCGCGCACGCCCTTGAGCAGGTTGTAGGAACGGATTTCGGCGATCATCTCCTCGGCCTCTCGGCGGGAGATGGGCGCGATGCGGAAGGACACGTCCTTGAGCACCTCCACGTAGATGCCGCCCAAGCCGAACATGAGCAGGGGGCCGAATTGCGGGTCGCGGTTCATGCCGATAATCACTTCGCGGCCACCCATAATCATCTGCTGGATGAGGCATCCCCAGATGCGGGCTTCGGGCATGAAGCGGGTGGCGCGGTACACCAGCAGGTCAAATGCGTCGCGCACGTCGGACGCGCTGCGCAGGCCCACCTTGACGCCGCCGATGTCGGTCTTGTGCAGGATGTCGGGCGAGGCGATTTTCATCACCACGGGGAAGCCGATTTCCTGGGCGATGGCCACGGCCTCGTCGGCGGTGGCGGCCAGTTTGGATTGCGGGATGCGGATGCCGTAGGCTTGCAGGATGTCGCGCGCTTCCGAGTCGCCGATGGTGAGGCGGCCGTCGGCCCGCGCCTGGGCAAAGACGTCGGCCACCAGGCCCTTGTTCACGTCAAAGGTCTCAATGGTGGGCATCGGGCGCTCCATCCAGGCCACCTGGCGGTACATGGCGCGCAGGGCGGCGACGGCCCGCTCGGGCACCACGTAGTTCGGCACGAGGTATTCGTTCAGGATTTTCACGCCGGGGCCGGTGGTTGCCTCGCCCATGAAACTGGCCAGGATGGGCTTGTTGTATTTCTTGGACGCTTGGCCGATGGCGTGAGCGGTCTCTTCTATCTCGGTCATGACCTGGGGCGTAAGGATGACGATGACGGCACCCACGTCGGGGTCTTTGAGCACGGTGTCAATGGCCATGGCGTAGCGGTCGGCGCGGGCATCTCCCAGCACGTCCACCGGGTTGAGGACGCTGGCCGCAGCGGGGAGGTTCGCGCGCAGGGTGTCCATCGTCTCGCGGGAGAGGGAGGCCTGGCGCAGGCCGGCGCGCTCCAGAGCGTCGGTGGCCATGATGCCGGGCCCGCCCGCGTTGGTAACGATGACCACGCCGCCCTTGCCCGGCAGCGGCTGGCGCGCGAAAGCCACGGAGAAGTCAAACAGGTCCTGCACCGAACCGGCGCGGATGACCCCGGCCTGGCTGAAGGCGGCGTCGTAGGCGCGCTCGGAGCCGGCCAGGGTGCCGGTGTGCGACGAGACGGCGCGCGAACCGGCGCTGGTGGTGCCCGACTTGACGGCGATCATGGGCTTGCGTTTGGTAACCTTGCGGGCGATGTCTATGAACCGCGCGCCGTTGGCGATGCCTTCCAGGTAGGCCATGATGACGCGGGATTCCGAGTCCTCGCCCCACGCTTCCATGAAGTCAATCTCGTTGAGGTCGGCCTTGTTGCCCAGCGATACAAAGCGCGAGAACCCCACGTTCTGGGCTAGGGCCATGTCCAGGATGGAGGTGCACAGCGCGCCCGACTGGGACATGAAGGCGATCTTGCCGCGCTTGGGCATGCCGGCGGCGAAGGACGCGTTCATCTTGCCGATGGTGTCAATGACGCCCAGGACGTTGGGACCCACTATGCGGATGTTGTACTTGCGGGCAATCTCCATGAGGGTGCGTTCCATCTTCGCGCCCTCGCTGCCGGTCTCGCGGAATCCGGCGGAGATGATGATGACGCCCTTGACGCCCTTCTGGCCGCATTCCTCCAAGGCCGCTGCAACGTACTTGGCCGGTATGACGATGACCGCCAGTTCAATGGGGTCGGGAACGTTCAGGACGCTGGAGTAACACTTGAGGCCGAGGATTTCGTCGGCCTTGGGATTGATGGGGTATACCTTTCCCGGATAGCCGTACTGGACGATGTTGTTCAAGACCGAGAAGCCCAGTTTGTCGGTCTCGCGAGATGCTCCGATGACAGCGATAGATTTCGGCGTAGAGAAGGTTTCTAGCATGGTCTTGTCACCCACTTCCTAGAGATTCGGGCGAGGTGGGTCTTGGCCGTTCCGCCCCGCCACCAGCGCAACGGCGGCGATTATACTCCACTTGGGCGCAGGATGCAAATCGGATTGTGATAGAATTCGCAATCTGGGTCGGCCTGCGCGCTGGCCTCAGTCTTGCTGCACCTCCTCGGCGATGAGCACCAGGTCGTGGGGCTTGAGCAGCGTGATGCGTCCGCGCCGCGAGCGGATGATGCCGCGCTTGGTCCATCGGCTCATGACGCGGATGGCCGTCTCCACGGTGGTGCCGGTCATGTCGGCGATGTCCTGTCGGGTTACCGTGGCGCCGATAACAATGCCATCGCCGGTGCGCTGGCCGGTGGCCGCCGCCAGTTTCAGTAGAACCCGGGCGATGCGCCGCTCCACGCGCTCCACGGCCAGGCTGAGCATAGTCTGGTACGCCTCCTGGAGCCGCTTGCCGAGGCTGCGCGCGGTCTGGAGCGCCAGTTCGGGATGCGCGTCCAGCGCCCGTAGGTAGTCGGCGCGCCGTATGCCCCACACCTGCGACGGCTCCATGGCCTGGGCCGAGACGGGGTATCCCCCGCCGTCCAGGATGCCGGTCTCGCCGACGGTGTCTCCGGCAGAGACGATCTCCAGCAGCATCTCCTTGCCGGTGTCCGAATGCTTCAGGATTTTGATGCGCCCGCTCCGCACCAGGTAAAGGGTGTCGGCCGGATCGCCCTCAAAGAACAGGTATTCGTCCTTGTCCACGGCGCGTGGCCGCAGGAGGGTCTGCAGATTTTGTCGCGCGTCTTCGGGCAGGCCGACAAACGGTGCCGATTCCAGGCTCATGTCTCAGTCCTTGAGCGTTGTGCTGGGCGTATTATAGCATGATGCGGGGCGATGTGGCAACCGCGGTTGGGGGCGTGGCCTGGCCTGTCACCCTGAGCGGAGCGAAGGGTCTCGGGTTGCGAGATTCTTCGCGGCTGCGCCGCTCAGAATGACAGATTACGGCGTGGCCGCGCTGCAAAGGTTAGAGGGCATGCGGAGACACATGGAAAAGCAAAACCCCCGCACGCCGCCGCGCACAGGGGCCCGTATGTTCTGCCTGGTGAGCCGCACAGGACTCGAACCTGTAACCCGCTGATTAAGAGTCAGCTGCTCTGCCAAATTGAGCTAGCGGCCCAGCGAGTGCATAATATCCTGAAACGGGGGGAGTGTCAAATCGCGCGGCCCTCCGAGTCGCTTCCATCTTCTGTTGGTGAAACGCATGAACATCTTCCTCAAGTGTCGTTGCGAGCGAAGCAATGCATCCTCGCCCAACCTCACCCCCTCGGAGGCCGAAGGCCGGGGGTGAGGGTGTCGCTCCCTCGCCCTTCGGGAGAGGGCTGGGGTGAGGGGGATTGCTTCGGCCGCTCCGCGCCCTCGCGACAAATACCAACAGACTTTGGAACCGAATCCATCCCGCGCGTCTTGACAACTGCCGTCGGGTTCTGCTATCCTCTCGGCGACATGCCCCATGGCGCGGCTCGTCCGCAGGCGCAGGCACCCGCCGCGCCTCCATCTCGGCGCAGGAGCGGCCTATGGCAGAACAACCCGAACGCACGGAGTATCATCCAACCATCAGGGAGATGCCCACGTCCGAGCGGCCCCGCGAGCGGCTCATCCACTACGGGGCGGGCGCGCTGTCCACCGCCGAACTCCTCGCCATCGTCCTGCGCACGGGGGTGAGAGGGCAGAACGTGCTGGAACTGGCCAACTCGCTCCTGGCGCGATTCGGCGGGCTGCGGGGGCTGGCGCGGGCGAATCCCCAGGAGTTGGCGTCCACCAAGGGCGTGAGCGAGGCGAAGGCGTCGCAGGTGCTGGCCGCCCTGGAGTTGGGCAAGCGCCTCTGCGTGGAGTCGCCGGCCGAGCGCCCACAGGTTCAGTCGCCGCGCGATGTGGTCAACCTCCTGCAGGCTGACATGGCGCTGCTGGAGCAGGAGCACCTGCGCGTGCTGCTGCTGGACGCGCGGAACCGCGTCCTGGCGGCCAAGACGGTGTATGTGGGGCGGCTGGATGGGGTGGACGTGCGCCTGGGCGACCTGTTTCGCGAGGCGGTGCGGGCGGGCGCGGCCGCGTTCGTCGTGGCGCACAACCACCCATCGGGCGATCCCACGCCCTCGCCCGAGGACGTGCGCATCACCCAGCAGATTCGCCAGGCGGGCGACCTGCTGGGCATCGCGCTGTTGGATCATGTCATCATCGGCGGCACGCGGTACGTGAGCCTGAAGGAGCGCGGCCTGGGGTTCTGAAGCGCATGGCCGCGCGGGGCTAAAGCCGCCGCGCTAAGGGTGTAGGGCAAGTTGGCAACTTGCCCCACGGGGACGAGGGGTGCGCGGCCCGGTCCTGTCACCCTGAGCGAAGCGAAGGGTCTCGGTTGGCGAGATTCTTCGCGGCTTC
>JBBIHX010000016.1:0-14530 GCA_037446815.1 Caldilineae bacterium
GTTGGTGAAACGCATGGACACTGTCCTCGTGTGTCGTTGCGAGCGAAGCGAAGCAACCTCACGCCCCAGGGATTGCTTCGGGCGCTCCGCGCCCTCGCAATGACAAATACCAACAGACTTTGGAACCGAATCCCGCGGGCTTGCCCTGCCCTGGGGGTTGTGATATACTCGCGACACCGAGCCGGGGCGTTTTCGCTGCCGGCGGCATCTTTGAGAGGGGCTTGTGAACGTCGCGATCGTCCACGACTGGCTGAATCAGATGGGCGGAGCCGAGGGGGTGCTGGAAGTCCTCATGGACATATACCCGAACGCTCCGCTGTACACGTCCATCTACTGGCGCGAGGGGATGCCGGACGCGTACAAGCAGTGGGACATCCGCACCTCGTTTCTGGATCGCTGGCCGCTGGTGAAGCGCAAGCACCAGGTATTCCTGCCCTTCTATCCCCTCGCCTTTGAGCGGTTTGACTTCGCGGGGTACGATGTTGTCATCTCCAACAAGAGCGGCTTCTGCCACGGCATCATCACGCCGCCGGAGACGCTGCACATCTGCTACTGCCTGACGCCGACGCGCTACCTGTGGGACACGGCCAACTACATCCGCCGCGAGGGGCTGGGGAAACTCGCCCAGGCCGCGCTGGTGCCGTTCCTGGCCCAGTTGCGCATGTGGGATCGCCTCGCTGCGGATCGCGTGGATGCGTTCATCGCCATCTCGCAGGCGGTGCGCCAGCGCATCGCCAAGTACTATCGGCGCGAATCGGTGGTCATCTACCCGCCGGTGCACACCGAGCGGTTTGAGGTGGCCGCGAAGCACGAGGACTACTACCTCGTGGTGTCGCGCCTGGTGCCGTACAAGCGGATAGACCTGGCCGTGGAGGCATTCAACCGCCTGGGCAAGCCGCTGGTCATCATCGGCGAGGGGCGCGACCGCAAGGCGCTGGAGGCCCTGGCGCGGCCCAACGTTACGTTCCTGGGGCGCCTGCCCTTTGAGCAGGTGCGCGACCATATGGCCCGGTGCCGGGCGCTCATCTTCCCCGGCCTAGAGGACTTCGGCATCACGCCGGTGGAGGCGCAGGCGGCGGGCCGACCTGTCATCGCCTTCGCCGGCGGCGGCGCGCTGGATACGGTGGAAGACGGGCGGACGGGCATCCTGTTCCGCGAGCAGACGCCCGAGTCGTTGATGGAAGCGGTGGCGCGGTGCGAGCAGATGGAATTTGCCCCCGACGTGCTACGCGCCAATGCCGAGCGTTTCAGCGTGGCCGAGTTCCGACGACAACTGTCGGCGTTCGTGGCGCAGGCGTTGCAGGGGCGAGGTTCACCGCGGAGCGGCTGAGATCGCAGAGGGAGTTGATTCTGGTTCTTCTTTCTCCGCGTCCTCTGCGCCTCCGCGGTGAGATCGTTTTCCACCGCGGAGCCGTTGGCTGCGCAGAGGGTAAGACGAACAACTCTTGGGGGGTGAACATGGTAACACGAGAGGAAGCCTGGCGGTTGCTCACCGAGCACAACAGCGAACCGGAGCACATCAAGCACGCAATTGCCGTGGAGGCGGCAATGCGCGCCTACGCCCGCAAGTTCGGCGAGGACGAGGACCTGTGGGGCATCGTGGGCCTCATCCATGACCTGGACTACGAGGAGCACCCGACGATGGGGCCGGACGGGCACCCATTTGTCGGCGCGCAGATGCTGGAGGATTTGGGCTGGCCCGCTGTCATCGTGCGGGCGGTGCGCTCCCACGCCAACTACAGCGGCGTGCCCCGCCAGACGCCCCTAGAGAAGGCCCTGTTCGCCGTGGACGAACTCACCGGCCTGGTCATCGCCGTGGCTCTGGTGCGGCCCAGCAAGAACATCGCCGACGTAGAGGTCAAGTCGGTGCGCAAGAAGTGGAAGGACAAAGCCTTCGCCCGCGCCGTCAACCGTGAGGAGATTGAGCAGGGCGCGGCCGAACTGGGCGTGGACCTGGACGAGCACATCGCCACCGTGATTGAGGCGCTGAAGCCGGTGGCCGCCCAGTTGGGCATAGACGGCTCGCTGGCCCAGGGTTAGGGGAGATGGACGCGAGACAACGCGAATCGGCCTTGCCCATTGCCATCGTACTGGTGGCGCTGGTGGCCCTGACGGCGCTGGCGGCAATCCTGCCCAGGACGGCAGCACAGCCGGCAGTGGCGACAACTACCCCGCGGGCCGCGCCGACCGAAACGCCGTCGCCCTCGCGGCGCCCCACGCGCACGGCATCGCCCACGGCGACGATGACACCCAGCCCGACGTCCACGCCACTGCCGCCCATCATCCACATCGCGCAGAAGGGCGAATCGGTGGGCATCATCGCCAAGCAGTACGGCGTGTCCGAGCGGTCGGTGCTGGAGGCCAATGGCCTGGAGGCGGACTCCATCATCCGCATCGGCCAGGAGTTGATTATCCCGCGCCCGACGCCCACGCCGGAGCCTGCCGCGACGCAGCCGCCCACGGTGCCCGCCGGCACGCCATCGGCAACAGGCGCGGCCCCGCTGGCCCCTGGCGAGCAGACGTATACGGTAGAGTCGGGCGACACCCTTTCGGGCATCGCCAAGAAGTTCAATACTAACGTCAACCTGCTCATGAGCCGCAACAACATCAAAGACCCATCGCTCCTGCGGGTGGGCCAGGTGATCATCATCCCTGCGGGCACGCCTACGCCGCTGCCCACGCCCACCTTCCGGCCGACCAGCACGCCCACGCCCGGCCCGCCGTATGGCCCGCCTGCCCTGCTGTGGCCGCCGGATGGTACCGTGTTCCGAGGCGAGAGCGCGGTGGCGCTCGTGCAGTGGGCCTCGGTGGGATTGCTCGCCCCGGAGGAGTGGTACGTGGTGCGCGTGTACCGCGGCGACGACCTCATCGGCGAGCAGTGGACAAAGGCCACGGCGTGGCGGCTGCCTGTGGAGTTGCGCCCGCCGGCCGACGCCGCCGACCACCGCCTCATTTGGCAGGTGCTGGTCATGCGACAGGAGGGGCCGGAGCCGGGCAAGGGCACGGTGCTCGTGGCTCCGGGCGAGTCGCGCGGATTGGAGTGGTACTGATTGCACGGCGTTGCCGAGTGCAGTCCGTCGGCTCACCTGCTCTGCCGTAGGCCCAAGGGCGTGAGCCCGTGGAGGGCAGGCGCGTAGGCGGCTATCCCTAGCCGCCAGGGGGTTGGGCCGCGTCGGGTATGAAAACCCGACCTAGGGATGGAGGTTCAGCAGACTCCCTCGGTGGTGCTTGCATGTGGAGGTCTATCCCGTGAAGTCGCTCAGGTTTGTTGTGCGCTGCGCCCGTAGATATGCGCGGGCGCTTGCAATCACGATTGTCAGCATGTTGTTGCTAGTGGGCGTCCAACTGGTGGCCCCGTGGATCGTCAAGACGATGATTGCCGCGGTTACAGCGACCGGCGCGGGGCCGGAGACGATGGGGACGGTTACGCGGCTTTCCCTGTTGGCGCTGGCGATCTTTGTGGCGCGTGGGTTCTTCAGTTACCTGCGCAGTTACATGGCCCATGTGGCCGGGTGGAACGTTGTCGCCGATGTCCGCGCCGACCTATACCGGCACCTGCAACGCCTGTCGCTCCGCTTCTACGAGGACAAGCAGACCGGCCAATTGATGTCGCGCGTGGTCAACGACTCAGACCTGCTGGAGCAGTTGATCGCGCATGCTGTGCCCGACGCGCTGGTCAACGTGCTCATGCTGGTGGGCGTAACCGCCGTGCTGTTCAGCATGAGTTGGCAGTTGACGCTGCTGAGCATGATTCCCATACCCCTCATCGCGCTGGCGATGCGGGGCGTAACGCGGTACGTCCGCCCGGCCTTTCGCGCACGCCAGGTGGAACTGGGCGAACTGAACGCCGCGCTGAACGACAACTTGTCGGGCATCCGCGAGATCAAGGCGTTCACCCGCGAGGATGCGGAAGCGGCCCATATCTGGGGCCACATTGTGAAGTACCGCGACGCCCTCCTGCGCGCCCTGCGCCTCATGGCGATGTTCCACCCGTTTGTGGAATTCGCGTCATCGTTGGGCACGATTGTACTCGTGTACTTCGGCGGCCAACTCGTGCTGAAGCAGATGCTGCCGCTGGCCGACCTGGTGGCGTTCTTCCTGTACCTGGAGATGCTCTACCAGCCCGTGCGCGCCCTGAGCGGCGTGTGGGAAAGCGTCCAGCAGTCGCTGGCGGGAGCGGAGCGCGTGAGCGAACTCCTGGCCCAGCAGCCAGACATGGTGGACAGGCCCGATGCGGTGGAACTGAAGGGGCGGGCGACGGGCGACATCCGGTTTGAGAACGTGAGTTTCTGGTATCGGCCCGGGGACAAGGTTCTGGACAACATCAACCTGCACATTGCGCCCGGCACGGTCGTGGCGCTGGTGGGGCCGACAGGCGTGGGCAAGACGACGCTGGCAAGCCTCATCCCGCGCTTCTACGACGTTTGCGAGGGGCGCATTACCCTTGACGGCCACGACATCCGCGATTTGACCCTCAAGAGCCTGCGCCGACAGATCAGCATCGTCCTCCAGGATGTGTTCCTGTTCCACGGCACGGTGCGCGAGAACATCCTGTTCGGCCGCCCCGACGCGACCGAAGAGGAGATGATTCGCGCGGCCAAGATCGCCAACGCCCATGAGTTCATCGCGCAATTGCCCGACGGATACGACACGCTCATCGGGGAGCGCGGGGTGAAACTGTCGGGCGGGCAGCGGCAAAGGCTGGCCATCGCGCGGGCCGTGCTCAAGGACGCGCCCATCCTAATCCTGGACGAGGCGACCTCATCGGTGGACACCGAGACCGAGGCCCTCATCCAGCAGGCGCTGGAGCGGCTCATGGTCGGGCGGACGACGATTATCATCGCCCATCGGCTGTCTACCATTCGCAAGGCCGACAAGATCGTCGTCCTGGACGAAAGCCGCATCGTGGAGGAGGGCACTCACGAAGAGTTGATGGCGCGCGACGGGCTATACCGCCGCCTGTGGGAGATTCAGGGCGAGGCCCTGTCGCTGTGGGCGGCCTCGGAGCGGCAAGAAGCCCCGCTGACCGGGCAGGGGTGCGGCTCGGACGCAAGGTGAAATGAAGGGAGGGATGCGGTCATGATGACTCACGCGCACGACATGGCTCCGTGGCCCGACCTGGAGGCCCACGCCCGTAGGGTGGCAGTTGCGACGAGCGGGGTCTCGCTGTTTCTGTACGACACAGGCCCCGCGGAAGCCGCGCCGCTGCTCCTCATCCACGGCCTGGGGAGCGAGGCCGACACCTGGCGCTATGTCATCCCGCGCCTGACGCCGCAATTCCGCGTCATCGCGCCGGACCTGCCGGGCTTCGGCCGCAGCGACAAGCCACGGCGGGCCTACACCGTTCCGTTCTTCTGCGATGCGTTGCTCCAACTGCTGGACGCGCTGGGGATTGCGCGGGCCGGGCTTGTGGGGCACTCGCTGGGCGCGATCATCGCCCAGTCGCTTGCCCTGCGACTTTCCGAGCGCGTGGAGCGCCTAGTCCTGGTGGACGGGAGCCTGTTCGCCCCCTCGCAAGCCCTGGACATGGCGACGCTCCTGCTGCTCCTGCCCGGCGTGGGCGAGATGCTGTATCGGCGCTTCCAGCGCGACGCCGACGCCGCCTATCGTTCGCTGGAGCCGTACTACGCGCACCTGGACGGCTTGCCCGAGTCGGAGCGGGAATACCTGCGGCGGCGGGTGAACGAGCGCGTCCGCGACGAGAATCAGCGGCGCGCGTTCTTCTCCGCGTTTCGGCGGCTGGCCCTGTACCTGCCGGCGCAACAGCGCGGCCTTCGGGAGGCGATGGCGCGTCTGACCGTGCCGACGCTCGTCATCTGGGGCGAGGCCGACCGCATCAATCCTGTGGCGAATGGGCGGGCGTTGGCGGCGCTGCAACCCGCGGCGCGTCTGGTTGTGGTGCCGAGCGCGGGCCACAACGTGCAGGAGGAGAAGCCGCACGCCGTCGCCCAGGCCATCCTGGACTGGTCGGGGGCCGCGGCCAGTGCGTAACGTGCGACGCACTTCGGAAGTGCGTCGCACGTTAGGCTCTGGGCCCGTCATTGTGAGGTACGGAGTGCCGAAGAATCTCGTAGGGCAAATTGCCAATTTGCCCTACTTTGCCCCAGCCGCGTTATCCGTGGACACGTCTTCGCGGTTGCCATCCCTCGCCAGCGCGCGCGGCTCCACCAGGCGCGCCGTCAGCCCCAGCCCCGGCAGCAGCCCCACCGCCGTGAGGCCGAACAGCGGCTCATAGGACACCGCGCTCGCCAATGCTCCGCCCAGCAGCGGGAACGCGATGATGATGCCCGTCAAGGTATTGCTCAGCCCAACGTAAATCGGGCGCTTGCTCTCCGGCGAGATTTCCAGCAGGTAGTTCATGTGCCCCAGCATGAACGAACTGTTCAGCGCGCCCAGCGAGGCGAACAGCAAGAGGTACGCGCCCATGAACCACGGCGTGTCCCCGGGGAGGAACAGGCCCGCCACCGTGGCGATGGCCGGCGCGATAACCGCGATGAATGCCTCTATGCGGGTCGTCAGCCGCCCGCCGAACCGCTCCAGAAGGTACCCGCCCAGGATGGAGTACAGGAACCCGCCCACGATTTGCGCCGAAAGGAAAAGCCCGATGGTCGCAGTGGGCACGCCTTTCTGATTGATGGCATACACCGCGTAGAAGGGCGACGAAAGGGACGTCAGCCCCAGGATGAGTCGGATGGCCGAGATGGTGCGGAAGTTTGCGTCGCCGCGCCAGATGCTCCCCAATTCGCGCACGTAGTCGCGGACGGTGAGCGCGGTGTCGTCCACCTGGCACGGCGTCTCGCGTATGCTTGCGCAGAAGGAGAGCGACAGGGCCAGGAAGAACGCCGCCGCCAGGAACAGCGCCGCGTAATTGGCCGGATAGGCAAACGGGCCGCGGTCGCCCAGGATGTACCCAACGATGCCGCCGACGCCGGTTGTCAACAAGGCGCTGACGACCTGCGTTGTTCCGATGAATCGCCCCCGCCGTCTGGGCGGAATGGCTTTGCTGAACAGGTCAAACCAGGCCACGCTGGCGATGCCGTCGCACATGTTGAAGATGCCGAAGCCGGCCAGGATGATGGCCGCGGCCAACACGGGTTGGGATTGGGCGAGCAGGAACAACGCCAACGCGCCCAGGATGAACATGGGCCGCCCGACGAGCGACGGGAGTATGATGCCCGGCTTCTTGCAGGGCAGGCGGTTGATGCGCCCCGCCGCAAGCAACTGGGGCAGCAGCCATCCCCCGGAGGCCAGCGTGCTCACCAGGCCCACCGCCACCGGCGAATGGGTCAGGTGGTCTATCAGCGTGGGCAGGACCGTGCTGACGCTGACGAACGACATCGCCAGGCCGAAACTGACCCAGTCGCCCATGAGCGCCAGGGCATTCCATTGGTAGTTGGGGGGCAAGGTTGTCGCGGTATCGGATGCGTTGTCGACCATGGTATTCGTCTCCCCCGTGATTATATGCCTGCGGCCCCCGCTCTCCAAACGTTCACAGGACGCGACGCGGCTTCATCTTGTGTCGGTGAAGCGCATGGACACTCTCCTTGTGTGTCGTTGCGAGCGAAGCGAAGCAACCTCACGCCCCAGAGATTGCTTCGGGCGCTCCGCGCCCTCGCAATGACAAATACCAACAGACTTTGGAACCGAATCCAGAAAGCGGCGCGGCTCCGAAGAGGCGTGAAAACGAAACGCCGGAGGCCCCATTGCCCCCGGCGTTTCCTGTGGAACTCAACGCGATGCGCTACGGGACGATGAGCGTCCCCGTCTCGCCGCGCAGGGCGCGCTCAATATTCTCCGGGTTGGTGATGATGGCCTGCTTCCCGCCCGCCTCCAGGAACCAGATGATGGCCTGGATCTTGGGGAGCATGGAGCCCTTTGCGAAGTGCCCCTCGGCCATGTACTGCTTGGCCTCGGCAACGGTCATGCGGTCTATGGCCTTCTGGTCCGGCTTGCCGTAGTTCAGGTACACCTTCTCCACGGCGGTGGAGATGAGGAACAGGTCGGCCTTGATGCTTCGGGCCAACAGCGACGAGGCGTAGTCCTTGTCAATCACGGCGGCGATGCCTTCCAGTTCGCCCCGTTCGTTCTCCACGACGGGGATGCCGCCGCCGCCCACGGTGATCACCACAAACCCCTTGCGAATCAACTCCTCTACCGCGTCCTGCTCCTTGACGACCTTCGGAAGGGGTGAAGCGACAACCCGGCGCCAGCCGCGTCCGGCGTCCTCTACCACGTGCCAGCCCTCCTGGTCGCGGCGGCGAAGGGCCTCCTCTTCGGTCATGAACGAGCCGATGGGCTTGGTTGGGTTCTGGAAGGCGGGGTCGTTGCGATCCACGATGACCTGGGTAACGACGGTTACCGCCTGCTTCTTGATGCCGCGGCGCAGGAATTCGTTCTGCAGGTTCTGCTGGAGCATGTAGCCGATGGCGCCCTGGGTGTCGGCCCCGCATACGTCCAGCGGCACCTCGTGCAGTTCGTGGCGCGCCAGTTCGCTGCGGCGCAGGATGAACCCCACCTGCGGGCCGTTGCCGTGGCCGATGGCCACATCCCAGCCCTGCTCAATCATGCCGGCGATGTGATGGCAGGTCTCCTTCGCGGCCTGGTACTGGTCGGGCACGGTCTGGTGGTTCTTGTCCTTGATGAGCGAGTTGCCGCCAATGGCAACCACTGCGACCTTCTTCGTCATGGGGATGCACTCCTTTGTATGATGTGTCTATGGCCTACAGAAGTCCCGACATCGTCAGCGCCATGACGGCCTTCTGCACGTGCAGGCGGTTCTCGGCGACGTCGTAGATGCACGAGCGCGGGCCGCTGGCGACCTCGTCGGTAACCTCATGCCCGCGGTCAATGGGCATCGGATGGGTGAAGATGGCGTTGTCGGTCAGGCGCATCTTCTCGGCGTCGCAAATCCACTCGGTCAGTTTCAGCGCCCGCTCAATCTCCTGCTGCTTGAGGAACTCGCCGTCCTTGTATGCTTCGGGGCTCATCCAGTGGCGCGAGTACACCACATGGGCGCCCACATACCCCTCGCGCACGTCGGTGGTCTCCTCAAACGACGTGCCGTTGGCGCGGCAGTTGGCCTTGGTCCACTCAATGACCTGCGGGTCCAGCGGGTACCCCTCAGGGTGCGCCAGGGTTACGTGCATCCCAAAGCGGGAGCCGATGAGCAGCGCCTCCTGCACCGAGCACCAGGAGCGGGCCAGCGCGCCATGTCCCCAGGTTACGAGCAGTTTCTTGCCCTTCAGCACGCTCATGTCCAGCCCTTGCCCAGGCCCCTTGCCGTACCACTCGGCCCAGCCCATGATGTCGGCCAGGCCCTGGAATGGGTGGTACTTGTCGTGAGCCATGGAGAAGACAGGCATCCTGGCCCAGTAGGCGTACTCGCGGATGAGGTCATCGCCCTCGCCATACGCGCCGATCTTGTCCTCCAGGATGCGGATGCCCAAGCCCGCGGCGTAGCGATCCATCACCTTGGCGGCATCCTCCACGGTCTCGCCCGCGGTGGTCGCCGTCTTCAGGCGCATGGCCTTCGGTTCCAGGAACTGCGCGTGCCCGCCTAGTTCGGTGGCTGCGCATTCAAAACTCTGGCGCGTGCGCACCGACGGGTTGTAGAAGAACATGAAGAATGTCTTGTTCTGCAGGAGACTGGTGAAGCGGGGATTGAAGCGGTCGCGCTTCATCTTCGCAGCCAGGTCCAGCACCGCATCCAGTTCATCCTTGCTCCATTCCTGCGTCGTAATCAGGTCCTTGCCGTAGAGATCCATCTTCTGCCTCCCAACAGGAAAGATTCAAGAATCCACTCACCGCAGAGGGCGTGGAACACGCAGAGGGAGAAAAGCGTTCCTCCCTCTGTGGCCTGCGCGCTCTGCGGTGAGCCTACTGTAGGTTGTGTCCGTCCTAGGCCATGACCAGGCTCATGACGGCTTTCTGGACGTGCAGGCGGTTCTCGGCCTCATCGTACGCAGCCGATAGCCACGGGCGCTCCTTGGAACGGGTCGTGTTGTCAATGACCTCGTCGGTTACCTCGTACCCGCGGTCGCAGGGCAGGCAGTGCAGGTAGATGCTCTCGGGATCGGTGAGACGCATCTTCTCGGCGTCGCAAATCCAGTCCTTGTGGCTGTCAAAGATGGCCTGGGTCTTCTTGGGATCGTCCTCGCCGACCGGGGGCTTGAAGATGGGCACGGCGCACCAGGCCTTGGGATAGACGACGTGGGCGCCCTTGAACGCCTCGCGCATGTCGTGGCTGATCTTGAACGAGCCGCCGTTGTGCCGCGCGTTGGCCTCGCACGCCGCCAGGACTTCGGGATCCAGTTCCATGCCCTCGGGGTGCGCCAGCGTAACGTTCATGCCCATCATGGTAGCGGCGATGATGGCGCTCTGGGGCACGGCGCGGGGCTTGTGAATGCTGGGCGAGTAGGCCCAACTCATGACGAAGTTGACGCCCTTGAACGTGCCGAACTTCTCCTTGACGGTGAGGATGTCGGCCAGGGCCTGGAATGGATGGTACTTGTCGTCCTCCATGTTGAGCACGGGGATGTCGGCCCAGTAGGCGAAGTTGCGGATCAACTCGTTGGCGCCGCCGTACACCCAGTCCACCGGATCGCCATAGCAGCGGATGGCGATGGCGTCGCCCATGCGAGCCAGCACGCGCGCCACGTCGGAGACGCGCTCGGTGGAGTAGGCCACTTCCTTGCCGGGGAGCGCCGGGGTGTAAATCTTGCCCGGGTCCAGGTAGTGGGCATGGCCGCCCAGTTGAGTCATGCCGGCCTCAAATGAGTTGCGGGTGCGCAGGCTCTGGTTGTAGAAGATCATGAACAGCGTGCGGGCGCGAAGCAGGTGGTCGTGCGGTTCGCGCATGGCGTAGCGCCGCTTTAGGTCCAGCGCCACGTCCAGGATGGTCTCAACCTCTTCGCGCGTCCAGTCCAACAGGGTGATGAAATCCTTGCCACGAAACGTTTCGGTCTTCATAAGCATCTCCTTTTGTAAAGTTGTTTTCGTTTCCTAACGCAAGGGAGCAATGCGGCGAATCAAATGGAACTTGAATACACTGGGCAAGAAGTAGTTCTGCGAGTAGCCGACAATCTGATTGTCCTGGGTGTAACTGACCTCCTCTAGCAACAGGAGCACGGTGCTCGGCTTGACGCGCAACTTGGCGGCGACGGAGGAGTCGGCGCGGGTTGCGATGATGTTGGTCCAGGCGAAGGCAAGGGGCACCTGGCGCTCCAGCAGGTAGTCCAACACCGAACCCTTGAACGAGGCGCGCAGTGTGGCGATGTCCGTAACCCATGCGGGCAGCACGTCGTACATGTAGGCGGCGATGACGCCGTTGGTAACCTTGGTGCGGCCTACGGTGATGACCGTTTCGCCTGGGGCGATTCCCAGGCGCGAGGCGATTTCGCGCGGGGCCGGTTCCTCGCGGATTTCCAAATCTTCGGTCGTGCAGACGAGGCCCATGCGTCGGGCAAGGGTGTCCAGGCTCTCCAGTTGCTCCAGCCCGCTGTCTATGACATGGGTTGGCGCGTTGATGAAGGTCCCCAACCCTCGGCGGCGGGTGATGAGGCCCTTGTCCTCAAAGGCGCGCAGGGCCTCGCGGAGCGTGGCGCGGGAGATGCCCAGCCGCTGGGCCAGTTCCGGCTCCGGCGGCAACCGATCGCCGACACGGTAGGTCCCGTCCTGGATGAGACGATTGAGCGCCTCCTCGGCCTGGAGGTACAGGGGACGGGAGTCGTATTTCACTCGCATCCGGACACCCCTTTGTCTGATGTCTGACATATTATACACGCGCGCCGCGGGGCCGTCAAATCGCCAGCGGTTGCGGAATCGGTTCCAAGGGCTGTTGGCATCTACCGTCATTCTGAGCGGCGAAGCCGCGAAGAATCTCACCCCTCACCCCAACCCTCTCCCGAAGGGCGAGGGCGTGTCGCCTTCGGCTCAGCATGACAGAGAGGGAGGCGGCGCGCGGGACAGACCAACACAGTTTGGAACCGAATCCAGCCGCGGAATCGGTTCCAAAGTCTGTTGGTAACCGTCATTGCGAGGGCGAGGAGCAGCCGAAGCAATTTCCGGGACGTGCGATTGCTTCGCGTCGCTCGCAATGACATACAAGTGGAGTGGGCATGCGGTTCGCCAACACAAGATGAAGCACCGAACCGGCCGGCTTGACATCCTCACGACGCAGGGCTATCCTTTCCATCCTGCGCGGCCCGACGCTTCGCGGCCCTAGCAAGCCCATAGGAGGACGGCTCGTGCTACCCAAACGCATCACCGCCGGAGACGGCCAGACCATCACGATTCGCCACGTGCGCGAAACGGACGCCGCTCCCCTCATCCGCCTGCTGAACGAGGTCTTCGCCGAGGAAGCCTTTATGCTGCGCTCCTCGTTCAACCAGACCCTGGAGGACGAGGAGAGTTTTATCCGCAGCGTGTCGCCGCCCAGCCTGTACATCGTCGCCGAGTGCAGGGGCGCGCTCGTGGGCTGGCTTACGCTGTTCCAGCACCGCGCCGAGTTCTGCCGCCACGTCGCGGAACTGGGGATCGGGGTCAAGAGGGAGTTTCGGGGCCACGGCATCGGCTCCGCCCTCGTGGAGACGGCACAGGATTGGGCGCGGCGGGTAGGGTTTGAGAAGATCACCCTGGGCGTGCGGGCGTCCAACACGGTGGCGCGGCGGCTCTACGAGAAGCGCGGCTTCGTGTATGAGGGCCATCGCACGCGCCAGGTGAAGCACCGCGGCCAGTACGACGACGACTACCTGATGGCGTGGTTTGTGGACGCAGGCGCGCGCCTCTAATCCATCGGCGCGGACGCGCCGGAAGCCCCGTTCCGCCTCGGCGGACTACCCCGCGGCCTCCAGTTCGTCCAGCAGCGCCACAGCGCGGCGCAAGTGCGGGATCACGATGGAACCGCCCACGACCAGCGCGACGGAGAAGACCTCAAACAGTTCCTCGCGGGTCGCGCCTTCCTCCACGCAGCGGATGACGTGGTAGGCAATGCAATCGTCGCAGCGCAACACCATGGACGCGACCAGGCCGAGCATCTCCTTGGTCTTCGTGGGGAGCGCGCCCGCGTTGTAGGTCTGGGTGTCCAGCGCGAAGAACCGCTTGATGACCAGGTTGTCCGCTTCCAGGATGCGCGCGTTCATCCGCTCGCGGAATTGCCGAAACTCCTCCAACCGACTGCCCATACGATCTCCTTGTGCGAAGTTGCGGTAGTTTATCACGCGCCCCGCCATCGCGCCAAACGCACGGCGCCCGGGCCAATCCCCGCCGCCGTCATCCTGAGCCGCGAAGGGCGAAGCAGGACGGGAGGGGGACAACGTGCGACGCACCTGCGAGGTGCGTCGCACGTTCCCCATTCGCGTCATTCGCGGATACACGGCGGCCTCACTCCGCGCCGGTAACGGGCAGGCGCGCGGGGGCCGCCAGCACATCGGCGTCGGCGCGCACCAGCAGGCGGTAGCCGCCGACGTAGGGCGCGCGCTGGGCGTACTGGCTGACCACGCCCACGATTCGGAGCACGTCTCCGCGCGCGATCTTGGGCCGTTGGGCCTGGCCGCCCTCGCGAAAGTACACCCGCGCCGGCCCCGACCCGTCGTCCAGCCATAGGGCGCGACTCTCCACGTCCATCACGCGCCCCACCAGCGCGACAAGCCGTCCTTCCCATGCCTCGCCCATGTCGCCGGTGCGGATGCCGACCGGAGCGATGGCAATGTCGGCATCAAAGACCTGCAAATCGCCCGGGACGGACACATAGAGTTGCAGTTCGCCATGGTAGTCGCGCAGGCGGCCCGTGGCCCGCAGCCACTGACCTTCCACCAGCGGCGGATACTCGCCCTTGGCAAGGTACACCGCCAACCCCACGTTGCGGTCCTGGAGGAACACCAGCCGCTCGCTCACCGTTCCCGGCGGCGCGGTCAGTTGCCCCTGCGTGATGAGCCGTGTCCCCGGCGGCTGGATTCGCGCCAGGGGCAGGTCCATGAAGGGCGGGCCAGGCTGCGGCGTGGGCGGGGGAAGGGCGCGATTCGCCTCGCCCGGCGTAACCGCGCAGTCCCGCGTCCACTCGCCCACCCCATCGGGGATGCGGCCAAATGAGCGGTCGTACCCGGGTGTCTTCGTGTACACGAAGCGATCGGCCGGCGTGCCGTGGGGCCTCAGCAGTTGCACCGTGTCGCCGCCGTTGTTCAGCGCGATTCCGGTCTGGCGGCCGAAGAGCACCAGGTAGCCGCCCGGCGGGACTTCGCTCCCTGGCGGCAGGGTGTACGGCTTGCTGCCGCCATCGGGCGCGTCGTCCAGCACCCAGCCGGCGAGATTCACCGCGCGCGCCTCCAGATTCCGCAGTTCTATCCATTCATCGTGTCCGGAATCCAACTGCCCATCCCCGTCCCAATCCGTGGCATGGGGCGCGGGCAGGATTTCGTTCAGAACCACCCGCGCCAGAAGGTCGGGAGTTGAAGTGCCCGTGGGTGTCGGGCTGGGCGTGCGGGTCGCCGTGCGGGTGTAGGTGGCCGTCCGCGTGGGAGTGGCCGTGCGGGTG
>JBBIHX010000016.1:14630-27086 GCA_037446815.1 Caldilineae bacterium
GCGGGTCGCCGTGCGGGTGTAGGTGGCCGTCCGCGTGGGAGTGGCCGTGCGGGTGTAGGTGGCCGTCCGCGTGGGAGTGGCCGTGCGGGTGGGGCTGGGTGTGCGCGTCGGAGTCGGCGATCCCGGCGCGTTGGCGTGTCCCGGCGATGGCGGGTAGGCGGCCGTCCACCCGCCCGACTCCGTGCGGCTCCACGAGCGGTCGTAGCCCATGGGCGGATAGGCGGTCTCATCTACCAGGGCGCCATCGGGCCCCAACAAGCGCACGCTATCCCCGTCGTTGTTCAGTGCCAGGCCGGTATCGCGCTTGAACAGGACGAGATAGCCGCCCGGCTCCACCCACAGGTCGGCGGGCGCACGCCACGGCTTGCTGCCTCCATCTGCCGCGTCGTCCAACTCCCAGCCGGCCAGGTTGATCGCGACCGGGCCGCAGTTGAACACCTCTACCCACTCGTCGTCGCTGGAGGGAGTGCCATCGGAATCCCAATCCACGTAACGGGGCGCGGGGAGAATCTCGTTCAGTCGCACCGTGCGGGGATACGGGGTGCTGGTGGGCGTAACGCTTGGCGTCGGGGTCGGCGCAGGCGTCTCCGTCGGCCAGGGCGCCGGAGGCTCGGTCGCTGTGAGCGTGGCGGTGGGCGTGTCTGTGGGCGCCGAAGTGTCCGTCGGCGTCGGCGTGGGCGAAGGCGTCTCCGTCGGCGAAGGCGTGCGCGTCGGCGTCGGCGTGCACGTAACCGGCAGGTTCGGGCCTCCGGGTGAAGGCGCGTATTCCCACGTCCAGGCGCCATCGGCCTGCTTGCTGTATGCGCGGTCGTAGTCGGCCTTGCCGTAGGTTACCTTCTCCACCAGGACGTTATCCGGGCGCAGGAAATGCACTTCGTCGCCGTCGTTGTTCAGCGCGATGCCCGACTGCTTCTGGTAGATGACGAGATACCCCCTGCCCCAGATGAACGTATAGGGCGGGATGCGATACTCCTTGGAGCCGCCATCCCGTCGGTCGTCCAACTTCCACCCGCCCACGTCCACCGGATACCACGCAGAGTTGTAGATTTCAATGTACTCGTCGTCTGGCGAAGGCGTGCCGTCTCCGTCGTAATCCACCCAACGCGGGGCGGGCATGATTTCGCTCAAGTGCAGGGTGGTGGGATAGGGTGTCTTTGTGAGCGTCGGCGTGGCCGTGAGCGTCGCCGTCCTGGTGGGAGTAGGCGTGCGCGTCGGCGTGGGCGTCCTTGTCGGCGAGGGCGTGCGGGTGAGGGTGGCGGTTTTGGTGTCCGTTGGCGTCCTGGTGAACGTCGGCGTGCGCGTAGACGTTGGAGAGGGAATGTCGGTGCTCGTGGCGGTGGGCGTGGCGGTGGCGGGGAGATTGGGGCCGCCAGGCGAGGGCGGATAAAGGAGCGTCCACACGCCCGCGCCATCCGCCGTGCGGCTGTACGATGCGTCGGGCAGCGATGTGTAGTACGTGTGCGCGTCGGCCACCGTGCCGTCGGGCCGCAGCAGCCGCACCGTGTCGCCCGCGTTGTCCAGGTTGATGCCCGTCGCCCTGCGGAAGAACAGGAGAAAACCGCCGGGCTGAATCCACGTGCCCGCGGGGATGACGTAAGGCGCGGAGCCGGCATCCCGGATGTCGTCCAGCATCCAGCCGCCGAGGTCAACCGGCTGATCGCTTGCGCAGAAGAGTTCTATCCACTCGTCCAGGTGGTTTGCAACGCCATCGCCGTCCCAGTCCACGGCGACCGGCGCGGGGAGATACTCGTTGAGGACGACGGGCGGCGCTTGGGCGAACGCGAAGGACCGCAAGAGCGTATTCGCCAGGAACACGGAGACGACAGGCAACCCCCACGCCCAGCGGCGCATGCCCTCACCCCCATGAGCATATATCCGGCCGACCGCCTGCCCGCGGGCCGCCGGAATCCGCGAAGCCTATCGTGCTAGGATTGGGACGCCTAGGGATTCATGCCCTGAAGGTAAGCCACCCACTCCTGCCAGTGGGAAGGCGCGTTGCTGTCTGCTGTGTCTGCGGAAGCCGCAGGGGAGGTGCCTCGGGGTTGCGACGGTTCCACGACGACGAGGACTTCGTTGGGGCGGGTCCAGCGGAGCCACTGCCTGGCGGCCAAGTCGGCCCAGTGCGGGCGCGACAGGGCCTCTCGCTGGGAGCGCAGGTCGGCGATTTCGGCCTCCAGCGCCGACTTGCTCTGCTGGAGGGTTTCAACCTGCCGATACAGGGTGTGGAGTTCGCGCGCGTCGTTGGCCAGGTTCGTCAGCGTCAGCACGCCAAACGCCACCAGGAACAACGCCACGATTTGTTGGAGAGACAGGAGCCTGTTTTTCACCGCGCCGCCTCCTCATGTGCCCGCTGCCCCACACCCATAGCATACCGCCATTGTGTTTCGTTGTCAAGCGGTTCAAGATCGGTGCCAAATAAAAAGGTGCCGAAGGAGGGATTTGAACCCACATGGGCGATTGCCCACTGCGCCCTGAACGCAGCGCGTCTGCCAATTCCGCCACTTCGGCACTTCGGTTATTATGGTAATGCGTTTTGGCCGATTTGTCAAACTGGGTGGTGCGACGATTGGTTTCAAACTCTGTTGGCATCTACCGTCATTCCGAGCGGCGAAGCCGCGAGGAATCTCGCGCCCCAATCCGTCCAATCCGTGCTATCCGTGGATGCAACCCCGAAGATGCTTCGCCTTCGCTCGCGATGACAGATGGGGGAATGCCGTGCGCTCGGCGCAGTCGGGGGCAGCGCCGTCATGTAGGGCGACCGGCCGGTCGCCCTACATGCTCGCAATGACGGAGGGCGCAACAACGTGCGACGCACCTTCGAGGTGCGTCGCACGTGGAGACGCGGGCGGGATGCTACGGGAGCGGACAGCCGGCGATGCCGACCACGCCCGGGCCGGTGTGCGTGCCGATGACCGGGCTTAGTTCGGCGATGAAGCAGTCCTTGCAGTTGAAGCGATCCTGGATGGCCTGCTGAACGCCCTGGGCATCCTCCATGGCCTCCAGTTGGGCAATGCCTGCCACCATGGGGCGTTCGGTGCCGACGCCTTCCTGAACGTAGGCCATCGCGCGCTCCAGTCCCTTGCGCTTGGAGCGGGCCTTGTCCAGCGGCTCTATCGCGCCGTTGGTGAGGGTGAGCACCGGCTTGACGTTGAGGAGCGTGCCCATGAGGGCCGAGGCCCTGCCGATGCGCCCGCCCTTGTGCAGGTACTCAAGCGTGTCCACCACGAACCCGATGGTCATGGCGTCTCGCATGAACCCCAGTACTTTGACGACCTCGGAGAGCGGCTCGCCGGCGTCCAGCGCCTTCACGGCCTGCTGGATGAGAATGCCCAGGCCGATGGACGTGGACAGCGAGTCAAAGATGGTAACGGGCGCCTGGCCCATTTCCTCCAGGGCGGCATGGGCCGAACTGATGGTGCCGCTCAACTTGCTGGAGATGTGGATGGAGAGGATTCCGTCCGCGCCATCCTTCAGCATCTGCTCATACTTGGCGCGGAATTCCCCCGCCGAGGGCTGCGAGGTGGTCGGCAACGTGGGCGAGTTCTTCAGCAGGTCCAGGAACTGGCGAGTGTCCAGGTCCACGCGGTCCAGGTACGTGCGCTGGGGCGTTACGACTTTGAGCGGGATGATTTCTATGCGCGGGTGGCCGTGGAGCGCCGGGGACATGTCTGCCGTGCTGTCGGTAAGAATCTTGATCATATCCGATACCTCCTCCAGAACATCATGATGGCGTTCACAACATACTAACCCCCTACCCGTCCTGAAGTTGCGAACCGCCACGCCTCCTGTCGTCGGTTCGGCGCCAGAGTGGGTGAGTCGGTCTCATCTTGTGTTGGTGAACCGTAGGCGCACTCTCCTCGTGTGTCGTTGCGAGCGAAGCGAAGCAACCCCACGTCCCAGGGATTGCTTCGGGCGCTCCGCGCCCTCGCAATGACAAATACCAACAGACTTTGGAACCGAATCGAGTGGGTGGGCATCTACTGTCGTCCTGAATCGCCAAGCGCCGAAGAATCTCCCCCTATCCGCGCAATCCATGTTATCCGTGGATACCGTTTCTCTATTCGCGTGGATTCGCGTTATCCGTGGACAACGATGATGTTCCCGAACGCGGCTTTGACACAATCGCCCTGTTCGCATACAATACGCCTGCACGTGGGCCTGCGTGGAGGAATCCCCAGGCCCGCCATTCATGTTTCGTATTACCCGAATCACGCAACCGGACAACGCCGCCTGCCGCGGAGCGCACGGGCCACGCAGACGGGACACACAGCGAATATCGGTGGGCGCTGCGGCCACGGGGTTGTTCCGGTGAATTTGTCAATACACTCGGACGCAATGTCCTGGACGAGGAGGATCCATGGCCGGTTATGACATCAGCAAGTTGCGCAATGTGGCCTTGCTGGGACACGGGAACAGCGGGAAAACCTCGCTGGCCGAGGCAATGCTCTTTGACGCGGGCGCCATCTCGCGACTGGGCAAGGTAGATGAGGGGAACACCACATCGGACTTTGACCCCGAAGAGCAGCGACGCAAGATCTCGGTCAACACGTCCATCCTTCCGCTGGACTGGGAGGGCCATCGCATCACCATTCTGGACACGCCCGGCTATACCGACTTCGTAGGCGAAGTGCGCAGCGCTGTGCGGGTGGCCGAGGGCGCGGTCGTCCTGCTGGATGCCGTCGCGGGCGTGGAAGTGGGCACCGAACTGGTGTGGCAGCACGCCAACGACTACAAGTTGCCGCGCATCGTTCTGGTCAACAAGATGGACCGCGAAAACGCCGACTTTCACAAGGCCGTCGCGAGCCTGGCCGAGATTTTCGGCGTGCGTCCGGCCATCATGCAGTTGCCCATCGGCAGCCAGGCCAACTTCAAGGGCGTGGTGGACCTGGTATCCCGGGCGGCGTATCTCGGCCCGAAGGGCGAGAAAGGCGCTATCCCGTCCGACATGGCGGGCCAAGTAGAGGAAGCCCGCACTCAATTGATTGAGGTCGCCGCCGAGGGCGATGACGAACTCATCATGAAATACCTGGACGGCGAGACGCTCACCGACGAGGAAATCTACCGTGGGCTTCGGCTGGGCGTGGCGAGCGGCAAGATTGTGCCGGTCCTGTGCGGGTCATCCCTGGCGAACATCGGCGTTCAGGCGCTCCTTCACGCCATCGTTGCGCTGCTCCCCTCGCCGACCGACGCCGCCGAGATCCGCGCCAAGAACCCCGCCACCGGCGAAACCGAAGTCCTGGCCCCCAGCGACAACGGGCCCCTGGCGGCGCTGGCCTTCAAGACAACGGCCGACCCGTTCGTCGGTCGGCTCACCTACCTGCGCGTATACTCCGGCGTTCTGGAGTCGGACTCGCGGGTGTTCAACACCCGTTCCGAGAGCGAGGAACGCATCGGCCAGTTGTTCCTCATTCGCGGCAAGGAGCAGATTCCTGTGAAGGAGTTGCGCGCGGGCGAAATCGGCGGCGTGGCGAAGTTGAGCAGCACCATCACGGGCGACACCCTGTGCGACAAGGGCCGCCCGCTCCTGCTGGATCCGGTAACGTATCCCAAGCCCATCTTCTCCGCGTCCATCTCGCCGAAGACCAAGGCCGACCTGGACAAGATGAGCACGGCGCTGGCCCGATTGGTGGAGGAAGATCCCACGCTGGCAGTTTCCCGCGACGCCGAGACCAACGAGACTATTCTGTCCGGCATGGGCGAGTCCCACGTGGACATCGCGGCCCGCAAACTCCAGCAGAAGTTCGGCGTGGAGATCGTCCTGGGCACGCCCAAGGTCCCCTACCGCGAGACCATCACCCGGACGGCAAGCGCCCAGGGTCGCCACAAGAAGCAAACCGGCGGCCACGGGCAGTTCGGCGACGTGTGGCTGCGGTTGGAGCCCCTGCCGCGCGGCGCGGGGTTTGAGTTCGTGGACGAGGTCTTCGGCGGCTCCGTCCCGCGCCAGTACATCCCCGCGGTGGAGAAGGGCGTGCGCGAGACCATGACGAAGGGCATCCTGGCCGGCTATCCGGTTGTGGATGTGCGTGTGGCGTTGTACGATGGCTCGTACCACGCAGTGGACTCGTCGGAAATGGCGTTCAAGATTGCTGCGAACCTGGGGTTCAAGAAAGCCATGGAAGAGGCCGGCCCGGTGCTGCTGGAACCCATTATGCAGGTCGTCATCACGATTCCCGAGCAGTACATGGGCGACGTGCTGGGCGATCTGAACACGCGGCGGGCGCGCGTGCAGGGCATGGAGCAGTCGCACGGGCGCAGCGTCGTGACGGCGCAGGTTCCCCTGGCCGAGATGCTGCACTACGCCACGACCCTGCGCTCTATCACCCAGGGGCGCGGCGTGTACACCATGGAGTTCTCGCACTACGAGGAAGTTCCGGCGCACATCGCGCAGCAGATTATCCAGGCCGCGAAGGCTGCCGAATCCAAGTAGTTGCGCGGGCGTCAGAGACCTTTCGCGCGGGCTTGCAGCGATGCAGGCCCGCTTCTTTTTGGGCGCACCCCGCGCGGGGCGGTATCCACGGATAGCACGGATGGCGGAAAGTAGGGCAAATTGCCAATTTGCCCCACGAGTTTCCTCGGCGCCCCGCGTCTCAGACCGACGGTTGCATGTGGGACCGACCCGCCGGTCGCCCTTACACTACCCGTGCGGCGGTATCCACGGATAGCGCGGATTGCGCGGATAGGGGCATGCGCTCAACGTGCGACGCACCTCCGAGGTGCGTCGCACGTTGTCCCTCCATCCCATTGTCATGCTGAGCCGAAGGCGAAGCATCTCCAGGCTTGCATCCACGGATAGCGCGGATTGCACGGATTTGGGCGCGCGATCCTTCGCGGATTCTCCCCTGCGGTTGACTCGGTTCCAAAGTCTGTTGGTAGCCGTCATTGCGAGGGCACGCAGTGCCCGAAGCAGTCTCCGGGGCGTGGGATTGCTTCGCTCCGCTCGCAATGACACACGAGGACAGCGTGCATGCGGTTCACCAACGCAAGATGAAACCGACTCCCCGCTATCCCCGTCTTGCGCGGAACCTTGCTTTGGGTCTATAATGCAGGCAAGGAGAGTGCACGATGACTGCGGATCGCAAAGTGCGTATCGCCATAAGTTTGTCCCTCGTGGTGCTGGGGCTGCTGCTCCTTGCGGCTCCCTCCGGCGCGCAGACCGGCGGAAAGGCAATCGTGCTCAACGTCAAGGGCCCCATCACGCCCGTTGTGCTCTCCTACCTCAACCGCGGGCTGGAGTATGCCCAGAATGGCAACGCTTCTCTCATCGTCATCCAGTTGGACACCCCCGGTGGCTCGGTGGAGATCATGAAGTCGCTGACCGACGAGATGATTCGGAGTTACGTGCCCATCGCCGTGTGGGTGGGGCCGGAGGGGGCGCGCGCGGCATCGGCGGGCACGTTCGTCACCCTGGCGGCGCACGTTGCAGCCATGGCGCCCGGGACCACCATCGGCGCGGCCAGCGTCGTCAGCATGCAGGGCGAGGAACTGGACGAAACCAGCAAGGCCAAGATCACGAACGACCTCACGGCGCGGATTCGCAATTTCACCCAGCGCCGAGGCCCCCAGGCCCAGGAATGGGCCGAGCGCACCGTAACCGAGGCCATCGCCGCCACCGCCGACGAGGTGTACCAACTCGGCGTCATTGACTTCGTCGCCCCCACCATCCCCGACCTGCTGCGCCAGATGGACGGCATGACGGTGCGCGTGGCGGGCCAGGACATGGTGCTGCGCACGGCAGACCTGCCGGTGGAGAACGTGCCTATGACCCTCCCCGAGCAGTTGCTGCACCTCATCACCGACCCCAACATCGCCTTCATCCTGCTCACGCTTGGGTTGAACGGCCTTCTGTTTGAATTGTCCAGCCCGGGCGGGTTCGCTGCCGGAATCATCGGCGGCATCTGTCTGGTGCTTGCCCTGTACGCGCTGGGCGTGCTGTCGGTCAACTGGACGGGCATCCTGTTCATCATCCTGGCGTTCGTCCTATTCATCGCGGACATCAAGGCGACCGCCCACGGCGTGCTCACGGTGGGCGGCATCGCCTCGTTCGTCTTCGGCGCGCTGATTCTGTTCAGTTCGCCCATCTACACCATCTCTCGCGCGCTGGTCTTCTCCGTTGCATTGGGGACGGGAGCCTTCTTCGCCTTCGCCGTGAGCAAGGCGCTGCTTGCCCAGAAGCGCCGGCCAAGCACCGGCCGCGAGGCGCTCATCGGCAGACGGGCTGTTGTGCGCGTGCCGTTGGAGCCTGAAGGAATGGTCATGCTCGCCGGGGAACTGTGGATGGCGCGGGCCGAGCAGGGGACTATTGACCGCGGCGAGACCGTGGAAGTCGTGGGGCTGGACGGGTTTACCGTTATCGTTCGCGCTGTTCCATCAGAGAACTGACGAAAGGGGGAAGGGAGATGTTTGAGGTGCTGACGAGTTTCGGCGGGCTGATTCTCATCTTGATATTCCTGCTCGGCATGGCCATCAAGATCGTGCAGGAGTACGAGCGGGGCGTGGTGTTCCGCCTGGGGCGATTGGTGGGCGCCAAGGGCCCCGGTCTGTTCCTCATCATCCCGTTCGTGGACCGCATGGTCAAGGTGGACCTGCGGGTGGTAACGCTGGATATTCCTGCCCAGGAAGCCATCACCAAGGACAACGTTACGGTCAAAGTCAACGCGGTGGCCTACTTCCGGGTCATCAACCCCGAGGCGGCCATTGTGCAGGTGGAAGACTACCGCCGCGCCACGTGGCAAATCGCCCAGACAACGCTGCGGAGCGTCCTGGGCCAATCGGAACTGGACGAATTGCTGGCCCACCGCGAGGAAATCAACCAGAAACTCCAGCGCATTATTGACGAGCAGACCGAGCCGTGGGGCATCAAGGTCAGCATCGTGGAGGTCAAGGATGTGGAGTTGCCCGACACCATGAAGCGGGCGATGGCGCGCCAGGCCGAGGCCGAACGCGAGAAGCGGGCCAAGATCATCCACGCCGAGGGCGAGTTCCAGGCGTCGCAGACCTTGCGCCAGGCTGCCAGCGTCATCTCCACGGAGCCTGCCGCCATTCAGCTGCGCTACTTGCAGACCCTGACCGAGATCGCCGTGGAGAAGAACTCCACCATCATCTTCCCAGTGCCGCTGGACTTCCTGAAAGCCTTTGCCCAATCCCTGGGATTGCAGGGGAAAGAGTAATCTCCTCCGAGGAAACACTTGGACGCAAATCGGGAAAAGAACGCGGCCGCCGCCAGTTCGGTGGTGGCCGCCGTGGGACTCACAACGTTCAAGATTGTGGTCGGCCTGATGACCGGCAGCCTGGGCATCCTGTCCGAGGCGGCGCATTCTGGACTGGACTTGGTGGCGGCCCTCGTTACATGGTTTGCCGTGAGGGTCTCCGACCGCCCCGCCGATTCCCGGCACCATTACGGGCATGGGAAGGTGGAGAACCTCTCCGCCCTGGTGGAAACTCTGCTCCTTCTCCTCACCTGCGCCTGGATCGTGTACGAAGCGATTCGCCGCATCTTCTTTGCCGAGGTGCACGTGGATGCCAACCTCTGGGCGTTTCTGGTGATGGGGGTCTCCATCGTCATAGACTTCACCCGGTCTCGGGTCCTCATGCGGGCGGCGGAGAAGCATAACAGCCAGGCGCTGGAGGCCGACGCGCTCCATTTCCAGACGGACATCTGGAGTTCCTCGGTGGTCATTGTGGGGCTGGCGCTGACGTGGGGCGAGCAGCGGCTCGGCTGGCCGTCGTGGTTGGCCAAGTCGGACGCCGTGGCCGCGCTGGGCGTGGCGTTCATCGTCATCGGCGTGAGCGTGCGCCTGGGTCGGCGGACCATCGCCGCGTTGCTGGACACGGCGCCGCCGGGGTTGCGCGAAACCGTCCGAGACACGGTCGCTTCGGTGCCGGGCGTGCTCAGCGTGAACCAGGTGCGGGTGCGCCAGGGCGGGCCCTACACGTTCGCCGACGTGGACATCGCCGTGGGGCGCGAGATGTCCTTCAGCCAGGCGCACGATGTGGCAACGGCGGTGGAGCGCCGCCTGCGCCAACTCCTGCCGCAGGCGGATGTAGTCGTCCACGTGGGGCCCGCGACCCATCGCGGCGAGACCGACGACCAGAAGGTGCGCGCGGTGGCAGCGGCGCATGGCCTTGCGGCTCATTCCATCCACGTGCACCACATTCGCGGCCAGGTGTACCTGGAGTTTCACCTGGAAGTGCCCGACGATCTGGACTTGGCGCGGGCGCACGCCCTCGTCTCGGAGGTGGAATCGGCCCTGCGGGGCGAGTTCCCGGGCCTTGTGGATGTCATCACCCACATAGAGCCGGCCTCCCGCGAGCGGGTGGTGGCCCCCATCTCGCCCGAAGAGGTCGCGCGGGTGGAGGCAGAGGTGCGGCGCATTGCCGACGAGCAGTGCGGCGATGGCCATTGGCATCGCCTCATGGTGCGCGACGAGTCGGGCATGTTGTCCATCTCCTTGCACTGCCAGATGGCGGGCAGCGCCTCGGTCCAGGCCGCGCACGACCTCTGCGAGCAATTGGAAGCGGCCGTGCGCCAGACGATTCCCAACGTGGGGCAGGTGGTCATCCACGTGGAACCCCTGGACGATTGAACCCTGTACATAGCGCAATCGGAGCGTCCTCATGCTTGGCCGTTTGGGCAAACAACGCGGCTGGATTGGACTTGCCCTGTCCTACATCCTGGTGGCGGGGGTTGCATTTCTGGCGGCGCGATGGCCGGCCCCCGGCGGCGTGCAGATTCTGGCGCCCGAGCCTTCGCCCACGCCCCAGCCCAGCCCCACGCCCGCGCCCGCGCGGGTATACGTGAGCGGAGCCGTCGTCGCGCCGGGCGTGTACACCCTGCCGCCAGGGAGCATCGCCCAGGACGCCCTGAACGCCGCCGGTGGCCCCGCGCAGGACGCCGACCTGTCCCTGGTGAACCTCGCCGCGCCCGTGTCCAACGGCCAGCAGGTACACATCCCCCGCGTCGGCGAGAAGGTGGCCCAGAAAAGCCCGACGCCGGCATCACGCGCCCTCACCGGGCCGCTCAACCTCAACACGGCCACGGCTTCGGAACTGGAGCAACTCCCCGGCATCGGCCCCGCCCTGGCTGCGCGAATTGTGCAGTACCGCCAGGAACACGGACCCTTTCGCACGGTAGATGCGTTGTTGTTGGTGTCAGGGATCGGCCCAGCCACGCTGGACAGGATTCGGAGCCTGGTTACGGTGGACTGACCGCCCTGGCACGGGCCTTGCACCCCGTCATCACGCGAAACCATCATCCGTCAGAAAGGGGAGCCTATGTTCCGAACGTCGCTTGCGCCAAAGGCCGCCGCCATACTCCTCCTCGCGCTGCTCGCTGCGTTGCCGCCGTCGGGCGCGGCCCGGCCCATCGCCGAAGCGCAGTTGCCCCTGCTGCACCTTTCGCCCACCTTGCTCGTCGTGCCGATTGGAGAGACGTCGTGCGCGGACTTGCGGGTGGAGGACGTGGAGAACCTGTTCGGGTTTGAGACGACGATTCGCTTTGATCCCAGTCGGCTGGCCGTCGTGGACGCGGCGCCTGGGACGCCTGGGGTTCAGGTTGCGATCGGGCCGTTCCTTCAGCCCGCGAACCCCTCCAACTGGTGGGTCGCGAACTCGGTGGACAACGCGGGTGGCACCATCGGGTTGGCCATCGCCCTCATCGCGCCCGAGACGGGGCGCAGCGGCAGCGGCACCCTTGCCACGGTGTGCTTCCGGGGGCTGAATCGGGGGCATTCGGCCATTGCCCTGCCGGAGACCGGCACGCTCCTGCTAGACCCGCAGGTTTCCGTCATCCCCTTTGCGACGAAGTCCGGCGGGGCGCTCGTCGGGCCCGTGTACCGCTTCCGAGTCCCCATGGTGGCGAAGGGCTACTAGCGCGCACCCGCGGATGACCGGGCCGTAACCGCGAATCGCGCGAACGCACGCGAATGGAGAACGTGCGACGCACCTCGGAGGTGCGTCGCACGTTGTCATGCCGAACGCCCGAGTCTAAAGCCTCGGGCTGAGTGCACAAAGCCCTACGGGCTGACAGCCCCGAAGGGGCTTTGGTCGTTCAGCGCGGGGGTTTAGCCCCGCGCGGTCATTGCAGGCGAAGCGAATCGCGCGAACCCACGCGAATACAGAAACGGTATCCACGGATAGCACGGATAGCGCGGATTGGAGAAGGCGAGATTCTTCGCGGCTTCGCCGCTCAGAATGACAGCACCTGAACCGCGAATCGCGCGAATCCACGCGAACAGACAAACGGTATCCACGGATAGCACGGATGGCGCGGATAGGACGAGGTGAGATTCTTCGCGGCTTCGCCGCTCAGAATGACAGCACCTGGACCGCGAATCACGCGAACCCACACGAATGGGGGTGGGGCGGGGGCTTCCCCTGATGCCACGTGCGAGGGGCTGCTCCGCGCGCCTGCCGGTGGCCCTACTGCGAGGGCATGACGAAGTCGCGTCCGACGATGAT
>JBBIHX010000016.1:27186-34334 GCA_037446815.1 Caldilineae bacterium
GCGCCTGCCGGTGGCCCTACTGCGAGGGCATGACGAAGTCGCGTCCGACGATGATGCGCAGGTTGCCGGCGCCGGTCTGGCCGCTGCTCTCCTTGCGGATGTTCCGCTCTGCGACGTTGAGCAACTGGGCCAGCAGCGCCACGGTCTGCGTGTTGCCGGCGTAGTCTATGATGAGCGTCTCGGGGTAGTCGCTGCGGTCGGCGTTCTCAATCGCCACGACCTCAAACCCTTGCTCCTTGAGGAGAGCGGCCATCTGCGCCGCTAGGCCGGGCACGCCCGCGCCGTTGAGCACCTCAATCTGGGCCGACTCGCCGGGGACGCGCTTGTGGTTGTTGTTGCCGGACGAGAACATCTCGTCCACCAGCGCGCGGATCTTCTCCCGATCGGGCAGAAGGACGTCGCCGCCGCTGGGGGTCTTGGTCTCCACCACCATGGTGTAGTCTATGACCCTGGACTGGATGTTCGCCGAGTCCACCTGGTTGCCCAGTTTGGCCAGGGCGAGGATCTCTCCGGGCTGCAGGTCGGTCTGCACAGCGCCCATGACCGTCGCCATGAGGCTGGGGAGTTTGGGCAGGAGGTTGAGCCGCAGGGCTTTGTCGCGCGCGGCCATGAGCACCTGCTGCTGGCGGCGCCCGCGGTCAATGTCGCTGCTGCCATGGCGCACTCGGGCATATTTCAGCGCCAGGTCGCCGTCCATGTGCACCAGGCCGGCGGGGATGTGGACTTCCTGGTAGCCGTAGTCGTCGGTGGGGTACTGCGTGTCGTCTATGGGCTTCTCCACCAGCACGTCAATGCCGCCGATTTGGTCAATGAGTTTGCGGAACCCGTCAAAGTCCACCAGGATGTAGCCGTGGATGGGCACGCCCAGGAACTCCTGCACAGTGCGCATGGCCAGGGCCGGCCCGCCGCCAGGATACTTCTTGAGCTCGCCAAGGACAAACGCCTGATTGATGCGGCTTTCGCCGTAGCCGGGGATCGGCACCCACAGGTCGCGCGGGATGGACAACATGCCCGCGGACTTGGTGGCGGGGTCAAGCGTCAGCACGATGAGGGTGTCGGTGCGGTACACGGTTTCATCGGGGCGCTTGTCGGCTCCCAGCAGGAGCAGGTTCACGCGCTCGGTGCGTTGCCAGACTGGCACCTGCGGCAGGTCGGAGTTGGTCCCGGCCGGTGGCGCGGGCGCGAAGAAGTTGAGGTTCGGCAACAGCGGGATGTTGGCTTCGGCGACCAGCGCACGCACGGTGCCATAGAAGACGTAGCCGGAAAACAACCCGCCCAGCGCAAACAGCACCAGGGCGATATAGAGAAACAGACGCGTTTTCTGCTGTGTCCCCCCTCGCGGAGGGAAGGATAATTGTCTGCTCATCCAGCGTTCCAGAATCAAGATAGAAAGCCCCGGGTGCAGATAGACGATCACGGGGCAGTTGGCATTATATCCATTTGACGCCGGACGTCAACTAACGGTTCCCTGGGATTCGCGCGATTCGCTTCGCCCGCCATGACCGCGCGGGGCTAAACCCCCGCGCTGCATGACCCAAGCCCGTAGGGCTTTGTGCACTTAGCCCGAGGCTTCAGACTCGGGCGTCCGGCGGGCGGGCACACCTCACCCCCGGCCTGCGGCCTCCCTCTCTTCGCCCACGACGAGGTGCCGGGCATGACAACGTGCGACGCACCTCCGAGGTACGTCGCACGTTACCTGCTTTGCTCGCAATGGCGGTGCTAGCGGCTCTTATCCCACAGCAACTTGAGCGTGTTCAGCGCAAGGCCATACCGGCGGTCTAGCACGCGGGGGTCGGTGCTCTCCGGCTCGTTGAACATGGTAACGAACGGCACGGTGATGCCCTGCACGCGCAGGTACCCGTTGGGCTTGCCGCCGGTGAGGAGACCCCAGTCGTCCTCGCCGTAGGTGCGCTCCATCTCGGAGCGGGGTACGGAGTGGGTGAGGATGCCATCCTTGCGCTTTTCATCGTAACGCGCCAGGTTGCGCCGCCATGATTCCTCAAAGGAGACGAGGATGTACAAAATGGCGCCCCGTTGCAGCACGCGGGGGTCCAGCCGCGAGAGGGCGCGCTCGTAGCCATAGTTCTTGCCGCGCGAGAACTCCACCAGCGTCGTGTGGCCCGGCCTGGGGTCGGAGCGGAGCCGGTCCTGCAGCGCGCGGTTCAGGTCGTCTATCAGCACATCCCAGACCTCGTCCGAGGCGACCACGTACCCGAATTCGGCCGGGCGCGACAGTCGGCGGGGCTTGCCCTGCTTCTCCAGTTCGTCCTCCTGCAGAAACCGCTGCCAGAGGAACACGAAGTCGTCCACGACATCAAAGTTGCCGATGGCGTACCGTTGCGCGCGAACGTGGTCGGGCACCTTGGACATGAAATCTATGAACTCAGACTTGCCGCTGGCCGGACGTCCGAGAACCAGCAGGTACGGGAATACGTCGGCGGGTGTATCAGCCATGGCCTGCTCCCGAAGATGCTGCGATTAGTTGTTCTCGCTCTTGTCCTTCGCAGACGGCTCCGCGCTCTCGGTCTTCTTCGGCTCGCCGGTGGATGCTTCACGGAAGCCACGGATCGCCTTGCCCAGGGCAGACCCGATCTCCGGCAGCCTCCCGACGCCGAAGATGATCACGACGATGACCAGGATCAGGATCAGTTCGGGCACGCCAAGTTGTGGCATACCAACCTCCCATTCGTTGTTTGCAGCCGCACGCGCGATTATAGCACGTTGCGGCGTACCTATGCAAAAACCCCCGCGCCGAAGATTCCGTTCCGAAGTCTGTTGGTGTCTGTCATTGCGACGGCGCGGCGCCCTCACCCCAGCCCTCTCCCGAAGGGCGAGGGCGTATCGCCTTCGGCTCAGCATGACAGAGCGGGGAGGCGGCGCGTGGGGCAGATCAACACAAGATGAAACCGAGTCCCACTGCCGACTCGGTTCCATCTTGTGTTGGTGAAACGCCTGGACACTCTCCTCGTGTGTCGTTGCGAGCGAAGCGAAGCAACCTCACGCCCCGGCGATTGCTTCGGGCGCTGCGCGCCCTCGCAATGACAAATACCAACAGACTTTGGAACCAAGTCCCCCTGCCGCGCCGTTTTGATATGTCCCCTGTGCGGTGCTATAATTGTCTTGCCGCGGCCAACCCCTTGGCCATGGAAAGGAGCGAGCGCTATGATTGAGGTGAGAGTGGATAGCATTCGGGTGAGCCTGGTGTCTGCGCATCGGGTCGTGGTTCTGAGGGACACGTCGTCGCCGCGCTACCTTCCCATCTGGATTGGCCCGTTTGAGGCCGAGGCCATCGCCGCCGAGTTGCAGGGTGTGCGCGCCCCACGCCCCATGACCCACGACCTGCTCAAGAATGTCCTGGCCCATCTGGGCGCCCAGGTTACCCATGTCCTCATCACAAGCCTGCGCGGGGATACGTTCTACGCACGCATCTTCTTGGATGTGGCGGGCCAGGTTACCGACATTGACTCGCGCCCTAGCGACGCCATTGCCCTCGCCGTCCGCACCCGTTCGCCCATCTTCGTCGCCGAAGAGGTGCTTGCGCAGGCGGGGCTGGAGCCGGACCCGGGAATCAGCCTGGACGAGGAAGACAAACTCGCGCCCTACCGCGAATTCGTGGAAAACCTGGACCTGGATCTTCCCGGCGGTGAGGGTTCTGAGACCGATGAGGATGCCGAATGAGCACAGATCGCGTCCCGCCTCAGAATATTGAGGCCGAGCAGTCGCTTCTGGGCAGCATTCTGATAGACCCCGAGGCGATCATTCGGGTGTCGCCCATCGTGCGCCCCGAGGATTTCTACCGCGACATCCACGGCATTATCTATGAGGCCGCGCTGGACCTGCACGAGCGCCGCCAGCCTGCCGATTTCGTAACCCTGCGCGATGCCCTCCAGCAGCGCAATCAGTTGGAACTGGTGGGCGGGACGGCGTACCTGAGCGCCCTCGTCAACGCCGTCCCCACGTCGGCCCACGCCGAACACTACGCGCAGATCGTCCAGCGCACGGCGATTCTGCGGCGGCTCATTGACGCCGCCACCCAGATCACCGGCATCGCCTACGAGCCGGTGGACGATGTGGAAGAGGCCATTGACCGGGCCGAGCAGGTGCTGTTCGCGGTGGCCGAGCGCCGACATGCCCGCGACCTCACGCCCATCGGCCAGGTCATCGCCCGCTATTACGACCGACTCCAGATGCTGGCCGAGAACAAGGGCCAACTTCTGGGCATTCCGACGGGGTTCACGGCGCTGGACAAACTCCTCGGCGGGCTTCAGCCGTCGGACCTCATCATCCTGGCGGCGCGCCCCAGCATGGGCAAGACCGCCCTGGCGCTGACCATGGCCACCCAGGCTGCCAAGCGCCATGGGGTGCACGTCGCCATCTTCAGCCTGGAAATGTCGGCGGAACAACTGGTGCAGCGCCTGCTGGCTGCCGAGAGCGGCATTGACATCCAGCGCCTGCGAACCGGCGACATCCGCGACGATGAGTGGCCTATCCTAATCCAGGCGGCCAGCGCCCTGTCGGATACCCACATCTTCATAGACGACTCGCCTTCGCTCACGGTGCTGTCCATGCGGTCCAAGGCCCGTCGCATCCACAGTCAGTACGGCCTGGACCTCATCATCGTGGACTATCTGCAACTCATGGAGGGCGACCGCCGTTCCGAAAACCGCGTGCAGGAGATTTCCAACATCTCCCGCGGGCTCAAAGGACTGGCCCGCGAACTCAACGTCCCCGTGCTGGCCCTGTCGCAACTCTCGCGCGCGGTGGAGGCCCGGCAGGACAAGCGCCCCCAACTGTCCGACCTGCGCGAGTCCGGCTCCATAGAGCAGGACGCCGACGTGGTGCTGTTCATCTACCGCGACGCCATGTACTACAAGACCGAAGAGGAGTGGGCGCGCGCCTTCCCCGACAAGCCCTACTACCCGGGCCTGTCCGAGGTCTGGGTCAGCAAACAGCGCAACGGGCCCGCGGGTAAGAAGGTTGACCTGTACTTTGAGGAGAGCCTCGCCGTGTTCCGCGACCTGAAGCGCGAGAGCGTGCAGTTGAATCCATGAGCGAAGCCGAGCGCGCCAACAAACCCATACGCCCCTTTGCGGGATTGCCCGACGGCCGCATCGCCACGACCGCGCTGCCGAACGTGTTGTTCTCCGAACTTCTGGCGGATTGCGACGACCTGGCGGAACTGAAGGTAACGCTCCACATCTTCTGGGCGCTGGCGCGGCGACCGCGCAGGCATCCGGGGATAAGCCTGGCCGAACTGCGGCGCGACCCGCTCCTCCGCCACAGCCTGGGCGTCCTGGGCGGCGACCTGCACGATACCCTGGACCGCGCCCTGCGACGGGCCGTCGCGAGGGGATCGCTCTTGCGGATACGCGGGCAGAGAAAGGGTGAGGAGGAGACGTGGTTCTTCACCAATAGTCCCAAGGGGCGCGCGGCCGTGGAACGGCTCACACGGGGCGAGGAGGGATTTGAGCCGCTGGCCGGCGAGACGTTTGAGGGCACTCCCCCCTCGCGGCCCAGCATCTTCGCCCTGTACGAGCAGAACGTGGGCCTGGTGCAGCCCATCATCGCGCAGGAGCTGATGGAGGCCGAAGACACGTACCCCGCCGCCTGGATTGAAGACGCATTCCGCATCGCCGCCGAGCGCAACGTGCGCAATTGGCGGTACGTGCGGGCGATTCTGGAGCGGTGGGCCACCGAGGGCAAGGGCGATGAGACGGATTGACGACATTCTCAAGGGCATGACGCCGGACGTTCCACCCAAGAGCAGCGGAAAGGCCGCGTCATCGGGGCGCGCTGACGAGGACGTGTGCCCCATCTGCGGCGGCACGGGCCTGTTGTTGCCCGACCTGCCCGTTGACCACCCCGAATTTGGCCACGCGGTGCCGTGCCAGTGCGCCCTCCGCAAACTGGAAGAGCGCAGGCAGGAACTGCTCCGCAAGTGGAGCGACCTGGGCGCCCTGTCCCACATGACCTTTGAGAACTTCACGCCGGGCGGTCGCCAGCACACGCCGGCGCAGCAGCGCAACTTGCAGACGGCCTACCAGCGGGCGCGCGCCTTCGCCGAGAACCCGCAGGGCTGGCTGGTGTTCCGCGGTGGGTTTGGATCGGGCAAGACCCACCTGGCCGCCGCCATCGCCAACTACCGCCTGGCACTTGGGGAAGCGGTTGTCTTCGCCGTGGTGCCTGATTTGCTGGACTACCTGCGGGCCAGTTTCAGCCCAACCAGCGATACGCCCTTTGACGAGCGGTTCCAAACCATCCTGGACGCGCCGCTCCTCATCCTGGACGACCTGGGCACCCAGAGTTCCACGCCCTGGGCGCAGGAAAAACTGTTCCAGATTCTGAACCATCGCTACAACCGCCGCCAGCCCACGGTGATTACGATGAACTGCGAACTGGATGAGATTGACCTGCGCGTGCGGTCGCGCCTGTTGGATATGGACCTGGTAGAGCACGTGGTGCTGCAGGTCCCCGACTATCGCGGCGCGGTCCCCGAAGGCATCGCCGAACTGGACACCCTGTCGCTGTACCGCGAGATGACCTTTGACCGCTTTGACCTGCGCCAGAACGAGGCGGGGCTCACGGCCGAGCAGCGGGAGAATCTGCGAGAGGCCTTCGTCTTCGCCAAGAAGTACGCGCAAAGCCCGGATGGGTGGGTGGTGTTCCAGGGCGTGTATGGGTGCGGCAAGACCCATCTGGCGGCGGCCATCGCCAACTACCGCCACGCCCAGGGCGAGCCGGTGGTGTTCGTCGTCGTCCCGGACCTGCTGGATCACCTGCGGGCCACCTTCAGCCCGTTGAGCCCGGTGTCCTACGACCGCCGCCTGGAAGAGGTGAAGATGGCCGAGTTCCTCGTGCTGGATGACCTGGGGACCGAGAGCGCGACCCCCTGGGCCCGCGAGAAACTGTACCAGATCTGCAACTACCGCTATCTGGCGCGGCTGCCCACCGTCTTCACCACCAGCCAGGAGATTGACAAATTGGACCCGCGCCTGCGCATCCGCATGTTGGACCAGACGCGTTGCACCATCGTGGAGATCAAGGCGCCCGCATACCGCGAGCAGGAGCGGCGCAACAAGAAGTCGGGCCCCTCGCGCCCGCGATGAGGCGCCGCTCCCTCGCCCATCGGGAGAGGGCTGGGGTGAGGG
>JBBIHX010000017.1:0-5189 GCA_037446815.1 Caldilineae bacterium
AGCAACCCCGCGCCTCGGAGATTGCTTCGGGCGCTCCGCGCCCTCGCAATGACAGCCACCAACAGACTTTGGAACCGACTCCTGTTGAGCGACGGGGCATGAGGATACCGGCATGCCCTTTGCGGTTTATCCTTCCGCTGGCGGCAGCAGATCTCCCCACCCCACGCTCTCATCCGCGTACACCAGCCGCCCGCCGAAGAACGTGCCCAGCACACGCACCGCCGGAATCGCCATCGGGTCTATCGCGAATATGTCATCGGACAGCACCACTAGGTCGGCCAGTTTGCCGGGCGTGATGGAACCCAACTGCCCCTCCAGCCCTGCCGCATAGGCATTGCCCATCGTAAACGCGCGCACTGCCTCCTCTACCGTCAGCCGCTCCTGCGGTTGCCAGCCGTCGGGGCCCGGGCTGCCATCCGCGCGGCGACGGGTAACCGCAGCGTGAATCCCCAGCAGCGGGTCAAATCGCTCCACCGGACAGTCGGAGCCGAACGCCAGCCGCGTGCCCCGCGCCAGCAGCGAGCGAAACGGGTACGCCCACCGCCCCCGCGCGCCCCAGTGGCAGTCCACCATCTCGTAGTCGGCGGTGGCGTGCATGGGCTGCACCGACGCGATGGTGTCCAGCGCGGCGAAGCGGGGGATGTCCTCCTCGGTGAGGAGCTGCGCATGCTCAATGCGGTGGCGGAGCGGCGGGCGAAGGGCATTCTCGCGCTGTCGGGCCTCCGCCAGCACGTCCAGCACCTCGCGGTTGGCGCGGTCGCCGATGGCGTGAATCGTGGCGCTGATGCCCGCGTCGCTCGCGCGGAGCACCCATTCGCGCATCTCGGCCTTCGTCATGGTGCAGATGCCGCAGTCGTCCGTGCCCTCAAAAGGCGCGAGCATGTAGGCCGTGCGCGAGCCGAGCGACCCATCGGCGAACAGTTTCAGCCCGCCGATGCGCAGCGTCGCGTCGCCCAGGCCGGAGAAGACGCCCGCGCGGATGGCGTCATCGGCGGTGTCCTTGTTCAGGTGCGCCAGCACGCGAAGGGCCAACTCGCCGCGCTGGTGCAGGACGCCGAACAGCGCCAGCGCCTCGGCCTTCTCGCAGTTGTGGATGCCGGTGATGCCGACGGCGTGGGCGCGGGCCATGGCCTCCCGCAGCGCGCGCACCGTCTCCTCGCGCCCGAGCACGGGGATGACGGGGCCGAGCAACTTGCAGGCGTTCTCCTTCAGGATGCCCGTCGGCTCGCCCTGTTCATCGCGCTCAATCGCGCCGCCCTCGGGGTCGGGCGTTTCGCGGGTGATGCCGGCCATCTCCAGCGCGCGGCTGTTGAGCCACACGCTGTGCAGGTCCTTGCTGTCCAGCGCGACGGGATTATCGGGGGCGATGCGATCCAAATGTCGGCGCGTGGGGAAACGCGGGTCGGGCCACAGGTTGCGGTCCCAGCCGCCGCCCAGAATCCACTCGTCAGGCGCGGCCTGGGATGCCCGCCGCGCGACCGCCTCCAGCACGGCGTCCAGCGATGTCAGCCCGTCCAGCGCCAGCCGCTGCAACTTCCGCGCGTATTCCAGGAAATGCACGTGCCCGTCGGTGAACCCGGGCAGGACCGTCGCGCCGCGCAGGTCAAGGGCCTGGCCCGCCGGCGACAGCAGCGGCAGCAGGTCATCCGGCCGCTCCGACACGGCCAGGATGCGGCTCGCGGAGATGGCCACAGACGCGCCCACGGGCAGGCGCTTGTCCATGGTGTAGATGCGGCCATTGTGCAGAACCCAGTCGGCAGTTCTCATCGGGCAACGCTCCAGAAGGCCAAATCCACGAATAACACGAATGGGCACGAATGATTCGTGTGGATTTGTGTTATTCGCGGATCCCGCCTTCCTCCCGCAGCAGGATGTTGCAGATGGCCTCCAGTTCCTCTTCCGAGTAGAAATGAATCACCAGCCGGCCGCCCTTCTTCCCGCGTTCCAACTGCACCCGCGTGTTGAGCGCGGCCTCCAGGCGCGACTGGAGCGCCTTGACCTCTGGCGAGGGCGGCGGGGGCGGCTCCTTGGCGCGGGTGGGCGATTGCAGGCGGCGCACCAGGTCCTCGGCCTGGCGCACGTTCAACCCGTGGCGCATGATGAGCCGCAGCGCCTGCGACTGCAAGTCCTCCGACTCCAGCGCCAGAATCGCGCGGGCGTGCCCCTCCGTGATCTCGCCCGACAGGAGGGCCGCCTTCGCCTCATCCGCCAGGCGCAGCAGGCGCAGCGTGTTGGTAACGGCCACGCGGCTCTTGCCCACGCGCGCCGCCACCTGCTCCTGGGTCAGGCCGAACTCGTCCACCAGTTGCTGGTACGCCTGGGCCTCTTCCAGCGGATTCAGGTCGGCCCGCTGGATGTTCTCCACCAGGGCGAGTTCCAGCGATTGCTGCGGCGTGGCCTCCTTGACCACCACGGGCACGTGGGTCAGCCCCGCCATCTGGGCCGCGAGCCAGCGCCGCTCGCCCGCGATGAGTTGATAGCGCGGCGCGCCCGGCAGCGAACCCTCGGCCTCGCTCACCACCAGCGGCTGGATGAGGCCATGCTCGCGGATGGAATCGGCCAACTCGCGCAGGGCGTCGGGGTCCTGCCGCTGCCGTGGCTGGCGCGGGTTGGGGGAGATGGCGGAGATGGGGACCTCGGACGGGCCGCCCGCGGGTCTCTCGCCTTCGGGCGCCGACGGAATCAGCGCATCCAGCCCTCTGCCCAAGCCTCGCTTCTCCTTCGCCACGGTCCACCTCCTGCACGCCGTCCCGACCCGCTAGCCGCGCGCCTTCAACTCGCGGGCCAGGGCTTCGTAGGCCAGCGCCCCCGGCGAGCCGGGAGCATAGGTGAGAATCGGCTCCCCGTAGGATGGCGCTTCCCCAAGCCGCACGCTGCGGGGGATCACCGTCTGGAACACCAGGCTGCCGAAATGCTTTCGCACCTGCTCCACTACCTGCTGCGCCAAGTTCGTGCGCATGTCGTACATGGTCAGCACCACGCCCGCCACCTGCGTCAGGGGGTTGAGGCGGTTTCGCACCAGGTCAATGGTGCGCAGGAGTTCGCTCAACCCTTCCAGCGCCAGGTACTCGCACTGCACGGGGATAATCACGCCATTGTCGGCGGCGGTCAGCGCGTTGAGGGTGAGCAGGCCCAGGCTTGGCGGGGTATCAATGAGGATGTAGTCGTAGCGCGCGCGGATGGAATGCAGGGCCTTGCGTAGCAAGTACTCGCGCCGCTCCATGACCACCATTTCCACTTCCGCGCCGGCCAACGCAGGCGACGACGGCACCAGGTCCAAGCGGAGGAGTCGGGACAGGACGACGATGTCCTCCACCGCCACGCCGTTCACCAGGCTGTCGTACACGGAGCGGTGCGTCTTGTGCTTGTCCACCCCCAGGCTGCTCGTGGCGTTGGCCTGCGGGTCGGCGTCCACCAGCAGGACGCGGTCGCCCGCCTGGGCCAGGTAGGCCCCCAAGTTCACGGCGGTTGTGGTCTTGCCGACGCCGCCTTTTTGGTTCGCAAGGGCATAGATGCGCGTCATGCCGTTCTCGCCAGGTGATCACATCCGGGTTGCGTAATCCAAGGCTCAGCCATCAGGCGTCGCCAAATCGCGCCAGATAGTCCAGCACCTGCTGTCGGGTGGGAATCCCGTCCACGCCCAGCGCCTCCACAGAGAACGAAGCCACCACGTTGGCGAAGCGCGCGGCCACGAAGGGATCGCCCTGCTCGTGGAGCGAGACCAGATAGGCCGCCGCGTACACATCGCCCGCGCCCGTAGGGTCAACCTCGCGGGTGATCCTCGGCGGCAGTTGGCGACATTCGCCGTCGGCGTACACGGTGGACCCCTTCCACCCGTTGGTTACGACGACGATTCGCGTCAGGCGGACGTAAAACTCCACCAGGCCCAGATTCCCGCCGATGTCCTCCTCGCTGATGACCAGCACATCGGCGCGGGGCAGCAGGAACTCCGCCCGCTCCCACACCTTGGGCGACACCTTGCCCGTGCCATCCCATTGCCGCATCCACCCCTGCGGCGTTACGCCGATGAGGGCATGCGGGAACAGGTTCACGATGGCCTCGTCCATCTCCTGCGCCAGGGGGCCGAGATGCACAATGGGCGCGGAACGCCACGGAGCGGGCACATCCTCCGCCGTGATGGAGTCCGCGACGGCGCGCACGTACTGGGTGCGGCGATCCCCGACGTAGATGTTCTCAAACGTGGTGGTCTGCGCCGACGGCCCCGAAGCGACCCAAATCCCCTTATCGGTCAGCAGGGAGAAGTCCATGGTCGGGTCGGCGCGGGTTACGACGCCTGCCTGAAGGCCCAGGCTCTGCACCGTAACGGCGGAATAGGTAACCGTCCCGCCTGGGCGATACCCCTGCGGGACGATGTCCTTCGTTACTGCGCCGATGACGAGGTAATCAGGCCTGTTCATTCTTTGGGCAGGATCATGACTTTGCGGTTTTCGCCTTCGCCGATGCTCTGCGTAACCACATGCGGGTGGTCCCGAAGGGCCAGGTGCACGATGCGGCGCTCGGCGGGGGGCATGGCTTCCAACGCCACCGCCCTGTGGGTCTCCTGCACCCGCTCGGCCATGCGGTGGGCCAGGTTCTGGAGCGCGTGGCCCCGCCGCACGCGGTACTGCTGCACGTCCACGGCGAAGTCGGACCACATCTTCGTCTTGTGGCCCACGATGAGGCGGGTGAGGTACTGGAGCGCCGACAGCGTCTCGGCCCGCCTGCCGATCAGGATGCCCAGATCATCATCCGATTGGATGTCCAACACAAAGGGCACGCGGTCCACGCCGGGCAACTCCACGTCGCGCTTGACCTCCACGTGCGCCTTGATGCCCATCAGGCGGACGAGGGTCTCCAGCGTCTCTTTGGCTACGGCGACGAGTTTCTCATCGGCCTCGGCTTCGGCTTCGCCCGCTGGCGCGGCTTCCTGCGGCGCGGGGCTGGGGAGAACCCGCACGGCCACGCGGGCATTCTCGCCCCCGATGCCCAGCAGGCCCCGGCTTCCCTCGGATAGAACGGTTACCTCCACCTGGCCCCGGGTCTTCCCCAGGGCGGCGAGGGCTTTCTCTACAGCCTCCTCCACAGTCTTTCCCGTGAACTCAACGCTTTCGTTTCCTTGCACGAGTTACCTGTCCTTTCTTCGGTGATGCGGCCGACTGGGACGCGGCGGACGCAGGCTCTGTCTTGGC
>JBBIHX010000017.1:5289-7057 GCA_037446815.1 Caldilineae bacterium
GCCTTCTCCTTCTTCGCCGGCGATTCCTGTTTCTTCTTCGGAGCCAGCCCGCCCCAGCCGGTCATCAGGTATTGTTGAACCATGCTGAAGATGTTCATCGTAACCCAGTACAGGCTCAACCCCGAAGGCACCTGGATCGCGAAGAACCCGAACATCAGCGGCATGAACATCATGGCCTGGTTGATGGACGAGGTCTGCGGGTCCGCGTCCTTGGGCGTCATCATCTTCTGAAGCAGAATCTGCGTGATCACCGTGAGGATGGGGAGCACGATGTACGCCCCGACATAGGGCAGGTTCCATTGGGCGGGATTCTGGAGGAGCCAACTGCCGTTGGTCGGCTCGGCGAGGCTAGGAATCCACAGGAACCCCTCGGCCAGTTTTCCCGCCTGGGCCAGTCGGTACAGCGCCTGGTACAACCCGATCCAAATCGGGAACTGGATCAGCGTCGGGAGGCACCCGCCCAGGGGGTTGACGCCCGCCTCTTTGTACAACTCCATTTGGCGCTTGGCCAGTTCCTCCTTGTTGTCCTTGTACTTCTTCTGCAGTTCCTGGAGTTTCGGCTGGAGTTCCTGCACCGCCTTGGAGGACTTGATTTGCTTCGCGTTGAGCGGCGCGGTGAGCAACTTGATGAGCAGCGTGAAGATGATGATGGCGAACCCGAAACTGTACGGGATGCCCAGCCCTGACAAAACCGAACTGATGCCCTCTAGTGCCGCCATGATCGGCACAATGATAATATCCATCTAAAGCCCGTTCCTCTCCTTGTTCTAACCCATGCCTCAGGGCACGGGATCATATCCACCTGGGTTCCACGGCTGGCACCGCACGATGCGCTTGATGCCCAGCCACCCGCCCTTGACGACGCCGTAGCGCTCTACGGCCTGGTACGTGTACTGCGAGCACGTTGGGTAGAAGCGGCAACTGGGCGGCAGGCCGGGCGAGATGTACCGCTGGTAGAAACGAATGAGCGCGAGCACCAACCGTTTCATGCGCTATCACTCCCTCGCGGCTCCGCGCCTGCGGGTTCCGGCTGAACCAGCAGCCCCGCCGAGGCGAGCACTTTCAGCAGCGAGGCGCTGATTTGCCAGAAGTCCGCTTCCGTCGCCTGGCCGCGGGCGATGATCACCACATCCCAGCCCGGCGCAATCCGCCCCAGCAACAGGCGGGTCGCCTCGCGCAACAGCCGCTTGACACGATTCCGCCGCACGGCTTTCCCGATGCGGCGGCTCACGACAAATCCAAATCTGGAATGGTTTAGGTCGTTCGGTGCGGCTCCCAGTGTCAGCAATGCATTTGACCAATAACGCCCGTGTGCGCGTACCCTCGCAAAATCCGTTCTCCGTACCAGCCGATACTTTCGCTTCATCCCAATGCCGACCGCCCAGGGTCAGCCCCTACCGCTGCCGCTACACCGTCAAGCGGTGGCGGCCCTTCAACTTGCGCGCTTTGAGCACGTTGCGGCCGGACAGGGTTCGCATCCGCACCCTGAATCCGTGTGTCTTTGCCCGTTTCCGCACCTTCGGCTGCCAAGTTCGTTTGGGCATGATGTACGACTCCTTCGCATAGGGTAATAATGGCCCGCTTATTATACGGTTTTGACAGGGGGTGTCAAATCAATTCGCGCCCGCTCATTCGGTTCCAGGGTCTGTTGGTATTTGTCATTGCGAGGGCGCAGAGCGCCCGAAGCAATCTCCCTCACCCCAGCCCTCTCCCGAAGGGCGAGGGAGCCCTGGCCTTTCCCGTCATTGCGAGGGCGCAGAGCGCCCGA
>JBBIHX010000017.1:7157-9215 GCA_037446815.1 Caldilineae bacterium
GAAGGGCGAGGGAGCCCTGGCCTTTCCCGTCATTGCGAGGGCGCAGAGCGCCCGAAGCAATCTCCCTCACCCCAGCCCTCTCCCGAAGGGCGAGGGAGCCCTGGCCTTTCCCGTCATTGCGAGGGCGCAGAGCGCCCGAGGCAATCTCCCGAGCGTGGGGTTGCTTCGCTTCGCTCGCAATGACACGCGGGGAGAGTGCGCCTGCGTTTCACCAACACAAGATGGAACCGAGTCTTCAAAAAGGCCACACTCCAGGGGGCAGGTCTGGACCTGCCCCCACTTGCATGACAAGACAAGTTTGACGGGCGAACCCCTTTCGCTTACAATACTTTTGCCAGCGGGCGTTTACACATCTTCGCCGACATGAACCCGCGGCGCGGCGCGCGTGTAATTCGGGTAGGCGCTGCGCGCCGGGGCGTGGCCCGTTCCCGTGCGCGGAACCGCGCGGCGGCGGGTGCCGTCTATCCGACGCGCGGCGCACATCGCCGCTCGGGGAGATACGGTGAAATCGCGATTTCGGCTCCAAGAAGGGTGGAGCACCTATTTCTTGCTCCTCATCATCCACGTGCTGGCCGTCTGGGCGCTGAGCGCCGCAGAATGGGCGGATGGCCTCGGCCTGCTCATCTGGGTCGTGTTTCTCGCCGTAACCCTGGGCGTCATCCTGGCCAAGCAGCGGTGGCTCCCCGGCATCGTCTCGCATATCTTCGCCACGCTGGTCGGCCTGGCGTGGACGGTGTTCCTCGTCAGCCACGTGTTGCCCGGCGCGCTGTCGGTGAAGGAGCGGATGCTGGCGCTGGTGTATCGGTTCCTGGATTGGCTGGCGGTGGCGCTGGGGCAGGGCATCAGCAGCGACGGGGCGATCTTCGTGCTCCAGTTGGGCGCCCTGCTGTGGCTGATCGCGTACCTGGGCACGTGGTTCACCTTCCGGCGGCAGCAGGCGTGGGCGGCCATCATCCCCGTGGGCCTCGTGATTCTCATTAACTCGCTGTACGCGCCCAGCGGCATCGGCATCTACTTCGTCCTCTATCTGTTCTGCGCGCTCCTGCTCATCGTGCGGGTGCACGTGTTGGCCGAGCAGGTGCGTTGGCATGAGCAGCGTATCGCTTTCGCGCCCGACGTGGCCTGGGATTTTCTGCGCGACGGCCTCATCTTGTCGCTGGTGATCGTGCTATCCGCGCTGTTCCTGCCGAATGCGCTGGCAAACCCCAGGTGGAGCGACATCTGGGATAACTTTTCGCGCCCCTGGCAGCGGGTGCAGGACGAGTGGGCGCGGCTGTACTCAAGCCTGCGTTCCCAGCGCGCCCAGGAGGGTGTGGATTTCGGCCGGGCGCTGGCGCTGGGCGGGCCGGTGCGATTGAGCGACACGCCGTTCATGGTGGTGCAATCGTCGCGGCCCCTGTACTGGCGCGCCACCGTGTACGACGAGTACACCGGGCGCGGCTGGGTCAACTCGGACCGCGCCTCGGCCACGTGGCCCGCGGGGGAGTATTGGCCCGTGCCGGTGTTTGACGTGGCGCAGGAAATTACCCAGACCATCAGGCCGCTGGAGTCGGGCGAGTTCCGCGTGTACGCGGCGGGCCAGCCCATCTGGACCGACATTCCGGTCGCCGCCGATGTTACGTACATCGGCATGAGCCGAGGCGGCGTGATGGTATCCGGCCTGGCGGAGCCTTCGGGCATCCGCGCGCTTCGCCCGATTTCGCCCGACGCCGGATACACCGTCGTGTCGTCGGTTCCCACGGTCAGCCCGGGCAGGCTCCGCGCCGCCGGCACGAACTACCCCGCGTGGGTGTTGGAGCGGTACCTGGCCCTGCCGCCGACGCTGCCTTCGCGGGTGGTGGAGTTGGCGCAGCAGGTCGCCGCGGGCGCGACGACGCCCTACGATGCAGCCGCGGCGCTAGAGTCGTACCTGCGGCGCGAGTACAAGTACAATCAGTCGGTGGAAGCCCCGCCGCCGGGGGTTGACGCGGTGGATTACTTCCTGTTCGTCAGCAAGACCGGCTACTGCGACTACTACGCCTCGGCCATGGTGGTGATGCTGCGGGCTATCGGCATCCC
>JBBIHX010000017.1:9315-12833 GCA_037446815.1 Caldilineae bacterium
CCGGCCAGGGCGAAGCGGCGCCCGCCGCAGCGCAGGCGCCCTTCCTGAGCGGGTGGCGGGCGGTGGCGGTGATCGCAGGGGGACTCGCCGGCCTGCTGGGCCTCGCCGCCGCGGCATGGTGGGGCGTGCGCGTGCGGAGGATGAAGCCGGCCGAGCGGCTGTTCGCGCGCGTGGTGTGGGCAGCGCGGCTGGCGGGCATCCCGCGGGGCGACAGCGAGACGCCGCGCGAGTTCGCCATGCGCCTTGCGCGCACCGTGGGCGGGTGCGATGCCGAGACGCTCTTCTTCGCCGACCTGTACTACCGCGAGCGTTTCAGCGGGCGCGGCGACGCGGGCGCGGATAGGGAGGCCGTCCGCCGCGCGTGGGGGACGGTTGTGGGCTGCGTGGCGCGCTACCAGTGGAAGCGGCTGCGCGGCATCCTGACGCCGAAGTCCCGCCCGCGCGTAACCCGCATGCCCATCCAGCGTTTGTAGAGTATTCGCTTTTTCTATTCATAAATCGCCTCGCGGATGGACTGGGCCAGCGCGCCGAACTGCGGCGTGCTCATCACCGACAAGTCGCGCGGGCGCGGCAGCGGGATGCGCGTCTCCGACGATATCTGCCCAGGCCGCGGCGTCATCACGAGCACGCGGTCGCCCAGGAACACCGCTTCCGGAATGTTGTGCGTTACCATGATAACGGTCTTTCGCCGCGCTTGCCATATGCGCTGCAACTCCAGGTTCATCCGCTCGCGGGTCAGGGCATCCAGCGCGCCAAACGGCTCGTCCAGCAGGAGGATCTTCGGGTCGTACACCAGCGCGCGGGCGATGGCCACCCGTTGCTGCATCCCGCCGGAGAGTTCGCGCGGGCGGGCGCCCTCAAACCCGCGCAGCCCCACCAACTCCAGGACCGCGCGCGCGGCATCTTCGGCCTCGCGTAGGGGCACGCCCTGAATCTCCAGCGGCAGGGTAACGTTGCGCAACACGCTGCGCCAGGGCATCAGGTTGCCGTTCTGGAACACAAGGCCGATTTCCCGCACGGGCCCGTGGATTTCTGTGCCGTTGGCGCGCACGAACCCCGCCGTCGGCTCCAGGAGCCCGGCGAACAGGTGCAGGAGCGTCGTCTTGCCGCAGCCCGACGGCCCCACGATGCAGACGAACTCGCCCTCTGCAGCCTGCATGTTCACCGCCGCTACTGCGGTAACCTCGCCCTGCGACGTGCAGTAGGTCTTGGTGAGGTCCACCGCCTCCAGCGCGGGATGCCCCATCGCGTTGGCCGTTTGCGCGCGTCGGTCGTCCATCGGCTACTTCTTGGCCCCCTCCACGAATCGGTTGGTGAACAGCGCGCTCACCGCCGGAGCCTCCTGAATCAGCCCCACGGCCTTCATGAAGTCCACCGATGCCTGCCATGCCGCCTGACTGCTTTCGCCCAGGCGGTCGCTCTGCCACACTTCCACGCTCTTGTACAGCACGGCCTTCTGGAGCGGGATGTCGGTGCTCTTCATCTCGGGGATGAACTCCAGCGAAATCTCAAACGCCTCGTCGGGGTGATCCAGCGTGTATTGCAGGCCCCGAAGCGCCGCCCTCACCATCCCCTGCACCAGGTTCGGCTCCTTCTGGATGGTCTGCTCGTTGGTGATAAAGCCGTTGGACACCAGGTCAATGTAGTCGCTCACGGGGATGTCCACGATGGCATACCCCGCCTGGGCCAGTTGGACCGGCTCGTTCATGACGTAGCAGACGGCCGCATCCACCTGCCGCTCCACCAGCGCGGGCACCTGGGCGTAGCCGATGACCTGCAGCGTAACCGACTCGGGGCTGATGCCCGTGGCGTAGAGCAGCGCCCGCCAGCCGACGTAACTGGCCCCGTAGGTCGCGGGAATGCCCACCGTCTTCCCGACCAGGTCCTGGGGCGTGCGGATCCCGCTGTCGGCCAGGGCAGTTACCGAGATGGGGTAGCGGCGGTACCAGTTCATCACGTACACGACGGGCAGCCCCTGCGAGCGCGCCAGGATGACCTGATCCCCGCTGGCCACGGCGAATTTCAACTCGTTGGTGCCCACCAGTTTCAGGATGTCCGTCTCCCAGCCGTAGTCAAACTTCACCTGGATGCCCTCTTCGGCGAAGTACCCCTTCTTGACTGCCACATAGACGGGCGCGAACTGCACGTTGGGGATGTAGCCCATCGCCAGGGTGATCTCCTGGGTGGGCCGCGGCGTCGGCTTGCACCCCGACGCGGCGATGGCTGCCCACAACGCCACCAGAATCAACGCGAACCGCAACGTTTTCATGTTGTCCTCCTCGCAAGATAGAATGACCCACCTACGTAGGGGCACGTCTCAGACCTGCCCCACTGTGCCCTCGGCCTACCGATGTTGCAGCAGAAGCGCCTCAACAAGCGAGATGGCGCCGTAGAGCGCGAGCGCAATCGCCACCAGCGTGAACAGCGCCACGAACAGCAGGGGCGTGTCAAACAGCCCCCGCGCCAGGTTGATGAGGAAGCCAAGCCCTCGGTCCGCGCCCACGAATTCGCCCACCACCGCGCCGATGACCGACAGCGTGGCGCCGATTTTCAGCCCGCCCAGGAGCACGGGCAGCGCCGCGGGCACCTCCAACATGCGGAAGGTCTGCCAGCGCGACGCGCCCAACGACCGCATGAGTTCGCGCAGGTTGCGGTCCACCGAACGGATGCCCACCGCCGTGTTGATGAGCACGGGCAGGAACAGCGTGAGGGCGCAGACCAGGATTTTGGACACACTCCCGAAGCCGAACCAAATGACCAGCAGTGGCGCCAGCGCGACGATGGGCACGGCTTGCGCGGCGACGATGTACGGCGACAGAATCCGATCCAGCGTGGGCGACTTGGCGATGACGTATCCGAGCAGCGTGGCGGTGCTCACCCCCAGCAGCAGCCCCGCGAAAATCTCAAACAGCGTGAGCGACGTATGGTACCACAGCGAGCCATCGGCAACGGCGATGAGGAACCGCGCCCAGACGCGGCCCGGCCCAGGCAGGATAAACGGCGGGTACTTCAAGATCGCTACCAGCGCCTCCCACAGGGCAAGAAAGACCACCACGCCGGCCACTGCGCCGCCAGCGCGACCTGCGAGCCGCCCCAGGCGTTGTGCGAGGCTCGGCTTCGTCTGAGGTTGGCAGGTTTCGGCCATACAAAAACCCCACGGGCTTGGGGCCAGCGGGGCAGGAATTCAACCGACATCGCGCACGCGAAATCGCGAGGCATGCGCGTTGCCAATCGCGGAACCTTCTCCCTTCCGGACTGTACCGTCGGCCCCGGCTTTGCACCGGATCTGCTTGCGCTCGCGGGCTTGGCCTCGGCAATGAGACCTTACCGCCGATCGGGAATTGGCCTGGCTTGCAGGCCGCACCCTGCCCCGAAGGCTCCTGGATATTCAACTTGCGCCGATTATACACGGGCCTGACGGCGCTGTCAAACTCAGTGCACCGCGGAGGCGCAGAGTGCGCAGAGAGACTTTGATTCTATTTGTTCCTCTACGCTCTCTCTGTCTCCGCGGTGAGGCT
>JBBIHX010000017.1:12933-26419 GCA_037446815.1 Caldilineae bacterium
CCGCAGGCGTCGCAGCGCAGCCCCTCCGCATCCCGCGAGGGCTGAGCGCCGCAGGCCGGGCATCGGAACGTCAGGCGCTGCGTCGGCGGCGTAGGCGACCCGGCGCCGCGCGCGCGGATGAACACGCTGGGCGTCAACTGGAAGTAGCGCCCCGTCCACTGGAGCGCGGCATCGGCGCGGGCCAGGACGGGCGCCGGCACCAGGCGCTTCGGCAGCGCGGCGCGGAAATGGGAGACCGTGAGCCGCCGCTCCACCGAGAACCCCTTGGCGTGGAGCAGGTCATGCATCCAGCGCGGGTGGAAGTCCCAGTGCAGCGGGTGGTACTCCACGGGCGCGGGGTCAAAGGGATTCCACGCCTGCCGCCGCAGCGCGTAGCGGGCGATGGCCTTGAGGTTGCGCTTGTTGGCGAACTCCAGGACGTAGATGCCGCCGGGGGCCAGGATGCGGGCGATCTCGCCCATGAGCGCGGGAAGGTCCTCGGCGTGGTGGAGCACGCGGACGGTGAGCACGGCATCAAATGAGGCGTCGGCAAAGGGCATGTGATACCAGTTGGCGGCGACGTAGTGTATCCTGTCGTCCCCCCAGGTGCGGCGGGCGTCGCGCAGTTGATCGTCCGAGTAGTCCAGCAAGACCACCTCGCCGAAGTGGCGGTACAGGGAGACCAGCCTGCCGAACCCCGCGCCGATTTCCAGCACGCGCGCCCCTTGGGCCGGTATCAGCCGCCTTAGCGCAAACCGCTCGGCGCGGTCCTCGTATTCGCGCCCTTCGCCCCAGAAGTCTCGCTTGTAGGTGCTCTCGCCGTAGTCTATGATGCGCGGTTGGGTCTTGCTTTCCACAGTCCTCTCCGATGTTTCACGTGAAACATTGACGCGCAGCCAGGCAGACGGCCAGGCGCGCGCCCACCTCGGCGTTGTGCGCCAGCAGCGCCAGGTTCGCCGACAGGGAGCGCCCTTCGGTAATCCGCGCCACGTGCGCCAGGAGGTATGGCGTGATGGCCTTGCCGCGCACGCCCTCCCGCTCCGCGTCGGCCAGCGCCCGCGCGATGGCCTCCTCCACGAGATCGGCGGGCAGCGCGTCCTCTTCCGGTATCGGAACCCCCACCAGCACCGCCGTGGATAGCCCGGCGTCCCAGTGCGCGCGCACGAAGTCGCCCAGCGCCTCGGGCGTGTCCACCCGGAGGTCTACCGGCAGGCCACTGTCGCGGCAGTAGAAGGCGGGGAATCGCTCCGTCCGGTATCCCACCACGGGAACCCCGTGCGTCTCCAGCCATTCCAGCGTCAGCGGCAGGTCCAGGATGCTCTTCGCGCCGGAACACACCACGACCATGGGCGTGCGCGCGAGCATGGGCAAGTCCGCCGAAATGTCAAAGGGTTGCCCTCGGTGCACCCCGCCGATGCCGCCCGTAGCGAACACGTGGATTCCCGCCCGGTGGGCCAGGTGCATGGTCGCGGCCACCGTCGTGCCGCCGTCTTCGCCCTGCACGGCGCAAGCGGCGATGTCCCGCAGGCTCACCTTGCGCGGGCGCGGGCTTTCCGCCAGGCGAATGAGATCATCGTCCCCCAGCCCGACGCGCGCCTGGCCCTGGAGCACGGCCACCGTTGCCGGGACGGCCCCATGCTCGCGGACGATGCGTTCCAGGCGACGGGCGATGTCCAGGTTATGGGGGCGGGGTAGCCCGTGGGTGATGACGGCGGATTCCAGCGCCACGACCGGCTTCCCCGCGCGCAGGGCGGCTTCAACCTCGGCAGATATATGAAGGCTCATACAACTAGTTTCTCATATAGGATGTCTACGCTCAGGTCGGGGCAGACGGTCTCTTCGCACTGGATGGTGGCGGCGGCGGCGGCCAATCCCAGGCGCACCGCGTCGTCCACGTCCATCTCGTTCAGCAGGCCGAAGATGACCGCTGCCGTCAGAGCATCCCCCGCGCCGGTCAGGTCCACGATCTCGCACGGCACGGCGGGCAGCGTCCCGCTGGATTCGCTGGTGGCGTAGCACAGCCCCTTCTCGGCCAGCGTAACGATGGCCACGCGCACGCCCATGGACACCAGGGCCTTGGCCGCGCGCAGGGCCTTGCTCTTGTTGGTAACCGGCAGGCCGGTCAGCACCTCGGCCTCGGCGGCGTTGGGCGTGATCATGTACAGTTCGCCCAGGTAGGGCTTCAGGCGCGGCGCAAGCCCTGTGGTGGTCGGGTCGGCGCACACGCGAATCTTGTGCTTGCGGGCCAACGTGAAGAGGGAGCGGAGCGTCCGCGGCGACAGGTTGGCGTCCACGGCGATGAGGCCAGCCTCGGCAATCACGCGGCGGTTGTAGTACACGTACTGCGGCGTAATCAGCGACAAGATGTCCATGTCGTGGATGGAGTAGACCGGTTCGCCCCGCTCGTCGTAGATGGTCATGTAGGCGGCGGTGTGGAACTCGTCGGTGATGATGACGCGGTCAACATTGATGCCGCTTTCCTGGGCCTGGCTCAAGATGCGCCTGCCGGACCCGTCCTTGCCCAGGGCGGTGAGGAGCGTCGTAGGGACGCCCAGCCGCGCCAGGTTTTCGGCGATGTTGCGCGCCGACCCGCCGACGCTGATGCGGATGTCGCCTTCGCACGACGTGCCCGCCTTGAGGCCTTTGTCGGGCCTGCCCTTCGTATCCATTGCCGCCGCACCGACAACAACTACCGGCGGGTATTCGTCCATGTCGCTCCCTCCCGTTTGGCGCTGATTGGCCGCTGCCCAAGAATAGCCGAGTTCCGATTGCGCGTCAAACGGGGGCGGTGTCCGCGGATAACAAGGATGGCGCGGTCTACGGGCTGGATTCCACCGCAAGAGCGGGGAGAAACACCAAAGAAACGCTGCGCTCCCTGGGCCCTCTCCGCGGTGCGGAGTGGTGCGCCGCTAGTAGTGCTCCTCGCGGGGCTGCACCTTGCCGCGGAAGACCCAGTACACGTAGGCCGTGTACGCCAGCACCAGTGGCACCCCGATGAGCGCGATGATGAACATCGTTTGCAGGGTCTTCTGCGAGGCTGAGGCGTTGAAGATGGTCAGCCCGTATGCGGCCACGTTGCGCGCCGGCAGGAGATACGGGTGATTGGCCGCGCCCCAGATGCCCATGATGGCCGCGATGGACAGGCTGGACAGCAGGAACGTTCGTCTAGGCGTTCCCCGCTGCAGGCTCACGCGGGTCAAGATGAGGAGCGCGAGCGCCGCAAGCGGGACGGCGAACGCGATGGGGTTGCGCGTGTAGTTGTCCAGCCGCTCGGGCACGTCGGCGACGACCATCGCCCCCGCCACGACGAGCAGCACCACAAGCGCGGCCCAGGCCCAGATGCCGGCCTTTCGCGCCCGCTGCGCCAGCGCGCCGTTCGTCTTCACGGTGAGATACGCGGCCCCTTGCATGATGAACATGGCGAGCCCTGCCAACCCCACGACCAGCGCGAAGGGGTTGACAAGCGAGAAGAAGTCGCCCGCGAACTCCATCTGGGCGTCCAGCGGCACGCCCCGCATCACGTTTCCCACGGCCACGCCGGTGAGCAGCGCCGGAATCAGGCTACCCGCGAAGAAGACCCACCCCCAGGCCCGCCGCCACTTGGCGCTCTCCACCCGATGCCCGAATTCAAACGACACGGCGCGCAGGATGAGGGCGTAGAGCACCAACATCAGCGCCAGGTAGAACCCGCTGAACACCGTGGCGTACACGTGGGGGAAGGCCGCGAACAGCGCCCCACCCGCCGTGAGCAGCCAGACCTCGTTGCCGTCCCAGAACGGCCCGATGGCGCGGATGAGCGACCGCCGCTCTTTCTCATTCTTGGCGATGAACGGCGACAGCACGCCCACCCCCAGGTCAAACCCGTCCAGGATGGCGTACCCGACCAGCAGAACCCCTATCAGCAAGTACCATGCGTTTTGCAGAAAAGCGTGGCTCATTGCAATCCTCCCGATGGATCATCCGTTGGCCGCGCCCGAAAGCGAGACCGGCCCGCGCTTCACTTCGCGCAGGATGAGGTACACCAGCAGCGCCAAGAGCAGGCTGTAGATGCCCACAAACATGATGATGGTGAACAGAATCTGGCCCGCGGGCACGACGACCGACGCCGCATCGGCCGTCTTGAGCAGGCCGTACACCACCCATGGCTGGCGGCCCATCTCGGCGGCAACCCACCCGAACTCCAGCGCCAGCAGGGGCAGCAGCATGGACGCCAGCATCACCTTGAGGTACGGCCGATTGTCGAAGAGCCGTTTGCGCCACAGCAGGTACACCCCGACCAACGAGATGGCGATGAAATAGAATCCCAGGAGCATCATCACGTGGTAGGCGTAGAACGTGATCTCCACGGGCGGCCACAGGTCGCGTGGAAACCGATCCAAGCCCGCGACGGTGGCGTTGGGGTCAAAAGAGATGAGGAAACTCAACAACTTGGGCACGGCGATGCGGAGGCGGATGGCCTGGTTGCGCACGTCGGGGATGCCGAAGAAGACCATCGCCGCGCCGCTCTCCGTCTTGAACACGCCCTCAAAAGCGGCCATCTTGGCGGGCTGAGTCTCGGCCACCTGCACGGCATGGAAGTGCCCCACGCCTAGCACGGCCAGCGAGAACACCGCCGCCGCCACCACGGCCACCGTTAGCGACCTCTGGGCGAATTCCACGTGCCGGCCCTTGAGCAGGTACCAGGCGCTGATGCCCGCCATGAAGAACGCGCCAGACAGAACGCTGGCGACGACCGTGTGGCCGTAGCGGGGCAACGTGGACGGATTGAACACCGCGGCCCAGAAGTCGGTGAGTTCTGCTCGCCCACCCACGATGGTGTACGCGGTCGGCGTCTGCTGCCACGAGTTGGCCACGATGATCCAGAACGCCGAGAGGGTGGAGCCGACGGCCACCATCAGCGCCGATAGCCAATAGACCCGCTTGGACACGCGGTTGCGCCCCAGGATGAGCACGCCCATGAAGGTGGACTCCAAGAAGAAAGCGAAGACGCCCTCGGCGGCCAGCGGCGAGCCGAAGATATCGCCCACGAACCGCGAGTACGTGGACCAGTTGGTGCCGAACTGGAACTCCATGGCGATGCCGGTTGCCACACCGACCGCGAAGATGAGCGCCAGGATGCGCACCCAGAAGCGGGTCATTTCGTCATAAACCGCCTGGCCTGTGCGCAGGTAGCGCCAACCGATGTAGACGATAAGCCAAGCGAGGCCGATGGACACAGGGGGATACAGAAAGTGGAATGCGGCGGTAAGGCCAAACTGGATACGGGCAAGGACTACAGCATCCATAAGCGAGCACCTCCCTTATGTGAGTATTCGCGCCAAGCGGCGGCCCCCGGGTTACGGCGAGCGCAGCGATCCGCCCTCGGCCAGGGTGGCGAACGTCGTGCTGCGCAGAAAATCCATCAACATGCCGCTTGCCTGAACCCAGGCAAGGTGCACGGTACATTGCTCCATGAGGGGGCAGATCTGCGGATCACGGACGCAGGTGTTGAGGATGGGCGGCCCCTCCATGCCGTCTACCACGTCCAGAAGCGAAATCTCCGCGGGCGGGCGGGCCAGGGAAATGCCCCCGCCGACCCCCCGGGCGCTGGTGAGGATGCCAGCGTTCCCCAGCCGGGTAACCACCCGCCGCACGATGGCGCGGGGCACGTGGCACTGCCGCGCCACCTCCTGGGCTGTGGTGCGCGCCCCGGGCGGCATCCGGGCCAGAAACAGCACGATGCGCGCTGCGTAGTCCGTCTCGCGGTTGATGACAAGCATGGCGTGCCTCCCTTGCCGAGGGGCAAATGATACTTTTTCAGTATTATTATAACCCCAAAAGGCGCCTTTGTCAAGGGTTTTGAATGGGGATAGCGCGCGATGCGCCTCCCATCCCGGCGGGCGAGGGAGCGTTGCCCTCACCCCAGCCCTCTCCCGGCGGGCGAGGGGGCGCCTGCGGTCATTATGAGGCGCGAAGCGCCGAAGAATCTCTATCTATTCGTGTAGATTCGTATTATTCGTGGATATAACCCGTCAGGAATGCGCGCGCGGCCTCGGCCACCCGCTCCCACGGCATGCAGGCCACATCGCGGAGCGTCCGCCCGCGCTCCAGACCGGCGATGAACTCGCGGCCCAGGTAATAACCCGTTTGGCTGTGTCCCTGAATTTCATACCACGAGCCGAAGAAGTCGCGGACGTCCCCGCCGCAATCGGCGCGGCGCAGGAACTTGGCGGCCAACACGGCGCGATGCGCGGAGCACCACGCCAGCCAGTCCGCATCCTGCGCCAGGCGCCCCGCGCCGCCGAGAATCACCTCCTCGCACCGCAGGGCGAACCCCTCGCTGTACAACAGGCACAGCGGGTCGCGCTCGCGAGCCTCAAAGCCTTCCCACTCCCCGCGCCAGGCCATGTGCGCGAGGTGCCCCAGTTCGTGCGCCACAAGCCCTCGCAGCCGTTCGGGGGTGTGCCAGCGTTCTTCCGCGATGTTCTCCAGCCCCAGCAGGCAAGCGGGCGCGCCCTCGTATCGCGTCGCCCAGCCCGCGCCGCAGCCGATGCCCACGTAGATGACGAACGCCACGTCAAAATCCAGGCCCAGCGCCGCCACCGCGCGCCCGTGGATGGGGCCGCAGACCCGCAGCAGGTTGTCGCGGGCCTCCTGCATGAGGGGCAGGCGTTCGGGGAGGTAGGGGAGGATTCGTTCCGCCGCGATGGCCTTCCAATCCGCCCCCTGCGCCTCGTAATCCTCCACCTGCTTGCGCAGGAGTTCGGGGTAGCGCGCCATGTAGTCCGCGCGCCATCGCTCGGCCTGCTCCGCCACGGGCAGCGAACAGCATCGGGCCCAGAAGCGCAGGAAATCGTCCCATGTGTCCAGAATGCGGTACGCGGCCATCGCTCTTCCCAGGGCAGGCGCTACAAGCCCATGCGCCGCGCCTTCTCGGTGAGCGCCCACACGCGCTGCGCCGTGCCCACCGAGCACACGGCCGCGCTGGGGCACCCGGCGCACGCGGACTGGCACGCGCCCGCCACCGGCTCCAGATAGCCCAGGCGCGCCAGGTCGGCCAGCATCCGCTCCACCATGTCGCGGCTGGTGCCCAGTTCTCGCGCCAGCGATTCGGGCGTGTGCGCGCCGCCATCCGCCAGGAGTTTCAGCAATTCCTCTAGCACGCAGTCTCTCCCAGAATTCCTTACCGCAGAGGCCAGAGGGCGCAAAGTGTAGACAATTCCCAGCGTTCTCTGTGCCTCCGCGGTGTATTCCCGCTTACACGAAAACACAAACTGCAAAGAAAGTGTTCTTCCCTGCGCTCTCTGGGTTCTCGGCGGTGAATGCCCTACACGTCAAACTCGGCGACGAGGACGGTGTGATCCGACGGCTTCTCGGCCTTGCGCGGCTCCAGGTCAATCCACGCGGCGGTGCAGCGGCGGGCGAGCGGCTCCGTCGCCCAGATGTGATCCACGCGCCAGCCCACGGCCCGCTCCAGCGAGCCGCGGATGCGGTAATCGTAGTACGTGTACTGCCCCGCCTCGCCCGGGTGGTGCTTGCGGAACACGTCCACGAACCCCCATTGCCGGATGCGCTCCAGGGCGGCGCGGGCCTCCGGGTGGAAGTCCACATGGTCTTTCAGCCGCTTGGGGTCGTACACGTCTATGTCCTCCGGCGCCACGTTGAAGTCGCCGAGCCAGATGAGCGGCTTGTCCGGCGCGTAGTGGCGCGCGAAGAAGTCCCGCAGCCTTGCCAGCCAGTGGAGTTTGTACTGGAACTCCGGCGCGTCGGCCAACTTGCCCTGGGGCACGTAGGTGTTGACGATGGGGATGCCGCCTACGACCGCGCGCAGAAGGCGATGCTCGTCGGGTTCCTCGCCGTCGTCCAGGCCGAAGGCAACCTGCTCTGGCTCAGCGCGGCTGAACAGCGCCACACCGCCGTAGGCCTTCTGGCCGCGGAACACGATGTGGTAGCCGCTGTCGGCGAAGGCGTCCAGCGGAAACTCGGAGTCCTGCACCTTGATTTCCTGGACACCCAGCACGTCCGGGCGCTCCTTCGCCAGCCAGTCCAAAATGATCGGAATGCGGCTGCGAATGGAGTTCACATTGAACGTCGCAACTTTCATCCCACTGCCCTCCGTCGCGTTCTCACGGGCATTATACACCCCAGCCCGCGAGAAGGGCCAGTTGGTACACGCCGATGCCGACCGCGAAGGAGACGACGAACAGCAGAAGGACGCTGGCCGCCGTCCACTTCCACGAACCCGTCTCCTGCCGTATGGTGGCCACCGTCGCCGCACAGGGGATGAAGAGCACCTGCACGACGAGGAACGCCAGGGCCGACGCGGGCGACAGGATCGTCGGCAGCACCTGGGCCAGGCCTGCCCCCTCACCGCCAACGCCCAGCAGGACGCCCAGGGTGGCGATGGTGTTCTCCTTGGCGACGAAACTGGTGAGGAGCGCCACCATCATCTGCCAGCCGACGCCGAACAGCGCGCCCAACGGGCTGAGGAAACGCCCGATGGCGGCCAGATAACTGGTCTCCACCTCCCCGTGGGGCAGCACCGACAGCGCCCATACGACCGCGGACACAAGGAGTATGATGGTCCCCGCCTTGCGCACGAACCCCATGGTCCGCTGCCACACCGACAGCCCGATGGTGCGGGCGTTGGGCTTGTGGTACAGCGGCAGTTCCATGATGAACGCCACGTGCTCGCCGCCCAGCACCAGTTCGTGTAACGCGATGCCCACTACCCCCAGCACCACGAGGCTCAACGCGATCAGCCCCCACGAGACCCAGATGGCGGCCGAACCGAAGAAGATAGGCGCCAGGACCGCTACCACCGCCATCCTAGCCGTGCAGGGCACCAGCGGCGCGACGAGGATGGTGAGCAGGCGCGCCTTGGGCGAATCCACGATGCGCGCGCCCATGACGGCGGGGACGTTGCATCCAAACCCCAGGAACAGCGGCAAGAAACTCTTGCCATGCAAGCCCATGAAGTGCATGAAGCGGTCCATGACGTAGGCGGCGCGAGCCATGTAGCCGATGTCCTCCAGCGCGCCCAGCACCGCGAAGAAGATGACGAGAATCGGCAGGAACGTGAGCACCATCCCCGCCCCGCCGATGACGCCATCGGCCAGCAGTCCGACAACCCACCACGGAGCCGCGGCGAGGTTCGTCCGCACCCACTCGGCGCCCGCCTGAATCACGTAGGTGTCCAGGAAGCCCTGAATGGGCGCGCCGATGGCGTAGGTGAGCCAGAAGATGACCCCCAGCACGCCCAGGAGAACAATCAGCCCCCAGATGGGGTGGGTCGCTACTTTATCTATGCGGTCGGTCAGGGTAATCTGCCCGGCCTTCGGCGCGGTGAGCGCGGCGCGGGTCATCCGCCGCACCCACTCGTAGCGCCCACCGGCGATGGCAAGGATGGCGTCCTCGTGCCGCATGAGCACGCGGTGCACCCGCTCCCATTGCTCAGGGGTAAGGCGCGCCCGCATCATCTCGGTGATCTCCTCGTCGCCTTCCAGCATCTTCAGGGCCACCCAGTCCTCAGGATAGGGTTCGGGCACACTTCCGGCGATGAGGCTCGTGATTTCGGCCAGCACCTCGCGATGGTCCTCGCGGATGTCCGGACGGCAGGCACCGCGCGGCCCTTCCCGGTACACCCGCAGCACCGTGTCCACCAGTTCGCGCACGCCCTGGTTCTTGGACGCCACCATCGGGACAACGGGAATGCCCAGGGCCGCCTCCAGCACGTGCGGCTCAATGCCCAGGCCCTGCTGTTGGGCCACGTCCACCATGTTGAGCGCCAGAACGACGGGCGCGGGCAGGCAGAGAATCTCCGACAACAGGTACAGGTTCCGCTCCAGCGACGCGGCGTCGGCCACCATGACCACCACATCCGGCCGCTCGTGGATGATGTAGTCGCGGGTGATGCGCTCCTCCAGTGAGTTGGCCGTCAGGCTGTAGGTTCCGGGCAGGTCCACGATCTGCAGGTCCGTGCCGTCGCAACGATGGATGCCTTCCTTGCGCTCCACGGTCTTGCCCGGCCAGTTGCCCACGTGCTGATTCAGGCCCGTGAGCAGGTTGAACACGGTGGACTTGCCCACGTTGGGCTGGCCCACCAGCGCCACGCGGACCGCGCACGGCCCCGCGCTGACCGCAGAACCGCCATCGGCGCAGCACGCCCCCAGGAGGGGCACGGATGCGCTGCGTGTGGGTTCATCGGGATTCTTCATGCGCCTCGCCTCCATTGGCCGTGATCCACACATGCTCTGCCTCGCCCCTGCCCAGGGCGATGCGAGTGCCGCGCACCAGCACAATGACAGGCCCGCGGCCGAAGTTCTGAATCATGGTAACCTGGGCGCCGGGCGTGAACCCCAGCGCGGCCATGCGCGTGGTGAAGCCGCGCCCGCCCTGAAGTTCGGCGACGGTCCCGGTCTTGCCGGCGGGCAACGCGCCAAGCGTGATGCGGCCGCCTTCTGCCGCCGAAGTCGCGGTGTGTCGCACGTGGTGTCTACGCATTGCAAACATGACGCCCTCCTCAATCCTTGCTCACCAGGATACGCATGGCAAGGTTCTGCCCAAGGGCAACTGCCGTCTCGCCCACCCGAATCATCATGGGGCCCTCAAACGGTGCGACGCTTTCCACCACCACCGATGTGCCCGGCCGCAGCCCCAGGTCGCTCAAGTACGTCAGCACGCCGGGTTCCTCCTCCGGCACCTCCAGAATCGTTGCCAGGTCGCCGGCAGCCAGCGTGGACAGCGGATGTCCGCCTCGGTGCGCCATCTCGCCCGTGGCGCTTGGAACCAGATGGCCGTGGGGGCAGGTGTCGGGCTCGCCGAGAAACCGCTCCAGCCGGTCTATAAGGCTGGGGGACGAGACATGCTCCAGATCGCAGGCCGCCTCGTGGGCCTCCTCCCAGGGCATGCCCAGCATGTCCACCAGGAAGCGCTCCCATAGGCGATGCCGCCGCAGGATGTTCAGGGCGCGCGCTTCGCCCTCGGCGGTGAGGGTTACGCCCTTGTATGGGGCATAGGCCACGAGGCCGTCCCGTTCCAGGCGGCGCACCATCTCGTTGGCGGATACCGACGACACGCCCAGCCGCTCGGCGAGGGCTGGGATGCCGGCGGGCACGCCGCCTCGCGCCAACTTGTAGATGGCCTCCAGATATTCTTCCACGTTCTGGGACATTGTGTCGCTGCTCCCGATGATGATTAGGAATGCCTTATTTCAAAGATTAGGATACCCTATTATATCGCGCCGTGCGCAGGCTGTCAAACCGTGCCGCTGGGCCGAAGGTGCCGCTCCCCTTCGGGCCGCATCCACGGATAGCACGGATTGACGGGTGAGGCGCGAGATGCTTCGCCTTCGGCTCAGCATGACAGAGCGGGGAGGCTGTGCGCCGTACAGACCAACACAAGATGAAACCGACTCCTATAGCCCGGCGGCTTTGGCCCCGCGCGGGAGAGGGCTGGGGTGAGGGGTAACGCGCGACGCACCTCCGAGGTGCGTCGCACGTTCTTCGCCCGCTCGCACAGCGGCGCGCTGCCATGGATCCGGCTCCGGCGGCGTGCGGCATTTTGGCGCGAAAGGGCCAGTCTGTGGTATAATGTGCACAACGACTGTTCTTCCCGCCCTATGCTGTGCGGGAAGGCTTTTCTCTGAGGGGAGAGGAGTATATGTCAGGACACTCCAAGTGGTCAACGATCAAGCGCCAGAAAGGCGTTGCCGATGCCAGGCGCGGGGCTCTTTTCACCAAGTTGGGCCGCGAAATCGCCGTAGCGGCGCGCGAAGGGGGCGGCGACCCATCCGCCAATTTCAAGTTGCGCCTCATCATAGACAAGGCCAAGGCCGCCAACATGCCCAAGGAGAACATAGAGCGGGCCATCAAGCGCGGCACCGGCGAACTGAAAGGCGAGGCCGAGTTTGAGATCACCTACGAGGGGTACGGCCCCAACGGCGTGGCAGTGCTGGTCAAAGTCCTCACCGACAACCGCAACCGCGCTGCCGCCGAAGTCCGCCGCGTCTTCACGCGCCACGGCGGCAGCCTCGGCGAAACCGGGTGCGTCGCCTGGATGTTTGAGCCGAAGGGCTATCTCGCCGTCAAGGTGAACGACGGGCAGGACCCCGACGAAATCGCCATGATCGCCATTGACGCCGGTGCGGATGACGTTGTCCCCTCTGACGACACCGTTGAGGTCTACACCAAGGTGGAAGACTTCCAGTGGGTGCGCGAAGCCCTGGAGAAGCGCGGGTTTGAACTGGAAGAGCAGGAACCCATCTGGATGACCCCCAAGACCCTGATGCGGCTTGGAGAAAAAGAGACCTTGCAGGCCATGAGCCTCATTGACGCGCTGGAGGAACTGGAAGACGTTTCCAAAGTCTTCACCAACCTGGACATCCCCGATGAGGTCATGGAGAAGTATCAGGCTGCGTAGATGTTGGCGCTGGGGATAGACCCGGGGACGGCCACCACCGGCTTCGGCGTGGTGCGAGAGCAGGATGGCGCGTACCATCTGGTGGAGTGCGGCGTCATCCTTACGCCCGCGCATGAGGCCATGCCCCAGCGGCTGCTCCTGCTCCACGACCGCTTGCTGGCGATCCTTGCGGCGCATCGCCCCGACGCCGTCGCTGTGGAAGAACTCTTCTTCAACAAGAACGTTCGGACGGCCATCGCGGTCGGGCAGGCGCGCGGGGTCGTCCTTTTGGCTGCGGCGCAGGCGGGCATCCCGCTCTACGAGTACACGCCGCTCCAGGTGAAGCAGGCGGTGGTGGGCTACGGACGCGCCGAGAAGCACCAGGTGCAGGAGATGGTGCGCATCCTGCTGGGGCTGGATGGCATCCCCCAACCGGACGACGCCGCCGACGCCGTGGCCGTGGCCCTGTGCCACCTGCAATCGTTCAACCTCTACCGGAAACTGGCGGAAGCCACTCAACAGGGAGGGTGAACCGTGATCGCCACCCTGCACGGGAGAATTGTCGGGCACGCCAAGCAGTCCATCATCCTGGACGTGAACGGCGTCGGGTTTCAGGTGATGTTGAGCGCGTCGGACCTGGACCGCTTCGGCGAAATCGGCCAAGAGGCCACGCTGTTCACCCACCTGCAGGTCCGCGAGGACGGGCTAACCCTCTACGGTTTCTCCAGTGAGGAAGCGCGCGAACTGTTTGAACTCCTGCTCACGGTCAGCGGCATCGGCCCCAAAGTCGCCATGGCGCTGCTGTCCGCGTTCTCGCCCGAGGACCTGCAGAAGGCGCTGGTGCAAGAGGACATCGGCGCATTGAGCCGCGTGCCCGGCATCGGCCCCAAGACGGCCCGCAACCTGGTGTTTCACCTGCGCGACAAGATTCAGGCCGCGCCGGTCGGCCCATCGTTGGCGGCACTGGCCGAAGCCGACGCCGAGGTCATCAGCGCCCTCACCTCGCTGGGCTACAGCGTGATGGAGGCACAGCGCGCCGTGCAGTCGCTCCCCCGCGAGGAATTGCCGCTGGAGGAGCGGATACGGCTGGCGCTGGCGTATTTCGGGCGGTAGCCGCGCCCGCCTTCAG
>JBBIHX010000017.1:26519-34258 GCA_037446815.1 Caldilineae bacterium
CCGACTCGCCAGCAGGCACAGCACCTCGTACATGAGATTCGCCGCCAGGAGCGCGGTGATCTCCCCGCAGTCAAAGGCCGGGCATACCTCCACGATGTCAAACCCCACGATGGTCAGGTCGCGCAGGCCCCGCACCAGCCCCAGCATCTCCCGCGCCGAGAACCCGTCGACCTCCGGGGTGCCCGTGCCGGGCGCGAAGGCCGGGTCTGCCGCGTCTATGTCCAGCGTAACGTACACCGGGCCGCGCGCCGTCTCGCGCACGCGGGAGACGACGGCGGCAATGCCCATCTCCGCCGCCTCGTCCATGGGAATCAGGCGCAGGCCCAACGCCCGCGCCTCGTCCAGGTCCCCTGGCGCGTCTACCGACCCGCGAATGCCCACCTGCACCGACGCGGCGGGGTCAATCAGCCTCTCCTCAATCGCCCGCCGAATGGGCGTCCCGTGGCCGTAGGGCTGGCCGTGTTCCGTGTGCCAGGTGTCGGGGTGCGAATCAAACTGGACGAGGGACAGGGGCCCGTGCCGCGCCGACACCGCCCGCAGCAGCGGTAGCGTAACCGAGTGGTCGCCGCCCATGGCCATGGGGAACGCGCCCGCCTCCAGCACGGCCGCCGTCCAATCCCGCACCGCGCCCATGGTCTGCTCCACGTAGGCGGGCACCACCGGCACGTCGCCCAGGTCGCCGACGCGCAGCGCCTCAAAGGGGGCAACCCGCCACCACGGGTGATATTCGCGCAGCAGGCCCGAAACCTTGCGGATGGCCGCCGGGGCGTGGCGGGCGCCGCTTCGGCACGTGGTGGCGCCGTCGTAGGGGACGCCGAAGATCGCCACGTCCAGGCCCTCCGGGCTCGCGGCGGCCGGAACGCGGGCGAAGGTGTGAATCCCTGCATACCGGGGCGGGCGGCCCCATCGCGATAGCCAATCCATGCGTTACCTCCCCTGAAGGCTCTCGGCGATGACGGCGACGAGGAACTGCGGGAGCGCCAGCATGCGCCGCCAGCGCCAGGGCTGATGGACGAGGCGGTGAAGCCACTCCAGACCCGCCCGCTGCATCCACAGCGGCGCGCGCTTGGCCCGGCCCGCGATGAAGTCAAAGGCGCCGCCCACACCCATGGCCACCGGCACCCCCAGCCGATGCAGGTTGCGCGCGATCCACAGGTCCTGCTTCGGCGCGCCGTAGGCTACAAACAGCACGTCGGGCGCCGCCGCCGTGATGCGGGCGATGATGGCGTCTTCTTCCTCCGGCGCGGGCGAGCCGGCGTAGGTCCCGGCCACGCGCAGTCCCGGATTCGTCGCCTCCAGCCGCCGCGCCGCTTCTTCCGCGACGCCGGGGGCCGCGCCCAGCAGGTAGAGCCGATACCCCCGCGCGGCGGCCAGGGCGGCCATCCGCATCACCGTGTCCACGCCGGTAACCCGCTCCTTGAGCGGCGTCCCCCGGATGCGCGCGCCGAGGAGCAGCCCCACGCCGTCGGGGAGCGACAGGTTGGCGCGGAGCAGCACCTCGCGGAACGCCGCGTCTCTCTGGGCCGCCATGACGAACTCGGGGTTCACCGTTACCACCTGGCGCGGCTTCCGCGCGAGGATAAACGCCTCCAAAATCTGCAACGCCTCGCGGCTGTCCACGTTGTGGACGGGGATGCCCAAGAAGCGCACCGTCTGCACCGGGTCGGGCAAAGTCATGCGGCAGCCTCCTCCAGGGCCTTGAGGACCTGCTCCGCGCAGCGCCGCCAGGTGAACAGCCCCGCCCGCTCCGTGCCTCGGCGTATCAACTCGGCGCGCAGGTTGCCATCGGCGAGGACGCGATTCATGGCGGCGGCCAGGGCCTCGGTGTCCGTTGGGGGGACCAGCAGCGCCGCTTCCCCCGCCACTTCGGGCAGCGAACTGGTGTTGCTGCACACCACGGGCACGCCGCACGCCATGGCCTCCAGAATGGGCAGCCCGAACCCCTCGTACAGCGACGGGAAGGCGAACAGCGCCGCGCCGCTCATCAGTGCCGGCAGGTCCTCGTCGGGCACGTATCCGGGGAAGAGCACGCGCTCGCCAATGCCCAACTCGTGGGCGCGGCGCAGGATGGCGTCGTACAGCCAGCCCTTCCGGCCGGCCAGCACGAGGCGATAGGGCGGGGCAACATGGGCGAACGCTTCTATCAGGCGCGTCAGATTCTTGCGCGGCTGAAGGGTCCCCACATACAGCACATACGGCGGCTCAATCCCGTAGCGCCGCAGCGTCGCCTCCAGCACGGCACGGTCGTGCACGGGCCTGATGTCGGGCCGCAAGCCCGGGTGCGCCACCCGAATCTTGTCGGCGGGGACACGGTAGAAGCGCACCAGGTCGTCGCGCGTGGCGCTAGAGTCGGCGATGACGACGCGGCTGGCGCGGGCGTTGTGGCGCGTGCCCCATTCCAGGTACAGCCGAGACGCCCACGGATGCGCCTGGGGGAAGTAGCGGTAGCCCAAGTCGTGCACCGTCGCCACGGCGCGCCCGGGTGCCAGTGGCAACACGTGCGCCGGGACGAACAGCACGTCGGGCGGCCTCGCTCGCACCTCGGCGGCCAGGCGTATGTGCGTCCACAGGCGGGGGAAGGGGATAATCCGCAGGCGCACGTTGGGCCGTGCCGGGAAGAGATTCGGCCCCGGCGGTTGGTTGAAGTACAGCGTAAAGGTATGCTCCGCGCCCAGGTCCAGCAGTGCACGGATGAGGTGCAGCGAATAGGTCTCGGTTCCCGTGCGTAAGGCGCGCGCGGCGCGGCTGGCGTCTATGCCGATGTTCATGGCGAGGACTCACCGATGATGCTCGCGCTCCACCTCGGCGATCTTCTCCACGCGCCGATGATGCCGAGGCGAGTCGCTGAACTCGGTTCGCAGCCAGATGTCCACGATGTCCAGCGCAAGCCCTGGCCCCACCACGCGCCCGCCCAGGCACAGGACGTTGGCGTTGTTGTGCTCGCGGCTCATGCGGGCCGAGTAGGTGTCCAGGCACACCGCGGCGCGAATCCCGCGGACCTTGTTAGCGGTCATGGCCATCCCCTGGCCCGTGCCGCAGATGAGGATGCCGCGGTCAAACTGGCCGCCCGCCACCGCCTGGGCCACAGCGCGGGCATAGTCTGGGTAGTCGGTGGACTCGTGGGAATGGGCCCCGAAGTCCTGCACTTCGTGCCCTTGAGCCTCTAGGTGCTGGCGGATGGCGTCTTTCAGATCCACACCGCCGTGGTCGGCGCCGATTGCGATTTTCATCGTTCCCCTCCGCGGGTGGGATGCGCCGCCATTATACCACAGGCGCGCCGCCCGCGCAGGTGTCGGCCTCCGCGGCTTCGGTTCCAAAGTCTGTTGGCATCTACTGTCATTCTGAGCGGCGAAGCCGCGAAGAATCTCGCTGACCGAGATGCTTCGCCTTCGGCTCAGCATGACAGGACCGGGAGGCAGTGCGCGGGACAGACCAACACAAGATGGAACCGAGTCCGGGACAGGATTTGGCTTCGTCGTCCATCTGGCATTGCTTTGCGCCCGTAGCGCGGCGGCTTTAGCCCCGCGCGGGTTTAGCCCCGCGCAAATGGCGAACGTGCGACGCACCTCGCAGGTGCTTCGCACGTTATCAGAGGCCCAGCAGCGGAGCCAGGTCCTCCCAGCGGATGGGGCCCTGACGGACAATCCGAGGCGGGGTTACCGAGAGGTCAATGACCGTAGACGCGACGCCACCCGGACACGGCCCGCCATCCAGGATGAGGTCTATCGCGTCCCCCAGCGAGGCTTCCACCTCGTCGGCGGTTACCGCGCTCGGCTGGCCCGACAGGTTCGCGCTGGTAGTAGCCAGCGGCGCGCCCACGCGCTCAATCAGCGCCAGCGCCACGGGGTGATCGGGGACGCGCACGGCGACGGTGGGCCCGCCAGCCGTTACGGCATCGGGCACAAGCGCGGACCGCTCCAGCACCATGCTCAAGGCGCCGGGCCAGAACGCGCCCGCCAGTTGCCACGCGGCGGGCGGGACATGCTTGGCAATACGGTTCAAGTCGCGCACGTTGGCGACGAGCACGGGGATAGCCTTCTCGCGGTCGCGGACTTTGGCAATGTACAGGCGATCCACGGCCTGCTGGTGGAAAACCAGCGCGCCGACGCCGTACACGGTGTCGGTAGGGAACGCCACCAACCCGCCCTCGCGGAGTATCCGCGCCGCCATGGCGAGCGCTTCATCCCAGTTGTCGGGAGTTATGCGAATCCGCACGCTCACCTTCCGATCCGCGGGGCGCTACCCCCGATCGCAAGAATCGCCGCATTGGCGAAGTACTCAAAGTCAAACTCGGTCAGTTCGCCTGCGCGTTTCCCGGGAATGGGCATCAGTCGCGCCGTGAGGGGCTTGCTCAGCCGCGTGGACAGGGCCGCCAAATCCCAGAGGATGGCCGCGAGTTCGTCCTCCGTCGTGTCGCCGGGCAGCGGCACGGTGTCCAGCCCCGCCCCGCACACGGCGGAGAACAGCAGCAGATGATCCAGCGTATACGCCCCCTCTCGGCTCCGCCGGGCCAGCACGGCATCCTCCAGCACCGGCAGGAACAGCCCGCAGAAGCCGGTCTTGGGGAATTCGGCGGACTGCACGGCGCGCGTGAGCAGGGCCGCGGCGAAGAGGGTCCCGCGCGCGCCGAATCGGTCGCCTGTCAGCGCCTCTATCGCCTGGGCGATGCTTCGTTCCGGCGTCGGATAGGGCGCGAGAGAGAAGTCTATGCCGGCAAACCCGACGGCCAACTCCTGGGCCAGCGCCCGCGCCACCTCCGTGATGCGCGTCGCGTGGGATTGGACAAGGGCGCGCAAGTCGGCCTCGGCCTGGGCCGGAGACTGCGCCCGGGAGCAGGCTTCCACGGCCAGGGTTGCGGCTTCGGTGGCCACGGCGAAGCGGGCCGCCCCGCCTCCGTGATAGGCCACGGGGAAGAACGGGGACCACGGCGCACAGTTGGCCAGGGCCGCCAGCCGCAGGTTGCCGAACCCGTTTGCCACGCCGCGACTGACGCGCGCGATGAGCCTCGCCGCCCTGCGCACGCCTTCGGAGTCCACGCCCGCCGTCGGCGACGCGATGGTCGCGCCGAAGAACACGCCCTGGGTCGCGGCGATGGCGTCGGGAATCTCCTCGGCGAGTTGCCAGCCGAAAGCGCCGCTTGCGCCTGGGGCCGGGCCGAGCGACACGTAGTCCACGCTCGCATCGCGCGCGGCGGCCTCCACCTCCACCGCCGCCTCGGGAAGCGCAAAGGCTTCCGCGTCGGCGGCTATCTCGGGGAAGGGCTGCGTCGCCAGGCGTATGGACTGCACGCGGTAGCCCGCTTCAGTGAAGGCCCGGCGCGCTGCCGACGCGAACCGCGCGATGCGTTCCCACTGCGACGCTTGGAGCGGATATGCCAGGTCCACAAAGCACGTGAGCGACCGAATCTCCATTGTCCTATCTTCCCCTGTGCCGTCTCTGCCTCAAGGCTTCCATCAAAATCACGGCGGCAGCGACCGCCGCGTTCAGCGATTCGGTTTTCCCCATCATGGGGATGGCAATCGGCGTTGTCCTTACCGGAATGAGGGGGCGGTAAGGTGCTCCGCGAGTCTCGCTGCCGACCATCAGCACCGCCGGACGTGTCCAATCCACCGCGTCGTAGGACAGTCTGGCGCGGGCATCGGCCAGGTACACCCGGGTGCTGCGCAGCACCTGATTCATCTCGCGCCAGTCGGGGTCCAGGAAGACGGGCAGGCGAAAGTGGGCCCCCATGCCCGCGCGGACGACCTTCGGCGAGAACGGGTCCACCGTGCCCGGCGTCAGGACGACCCAGTCGGCGCCGGCGGCCTCTGCCGTGCGCAGCGCCGTGCCCAGGTTGCCCGGATCGCGCCATTCGTCCAGCAGGAGGCCGATGCGCTTCGGCGGCTTGGGCATGGGCCAGGCGGGCATCTCCGCGACGATGAGAACGCCCTGCGGGGTTACGGTGTCGGCCATCGCCTTCATGACCTGCGGCGACACAGCGAAACAGGCATCCGTAGCCTGTTGGAGTTGCGGAATCAGGGGGCGGCCCAGCGGAGACGCGGCGAACTCTTCGGTGTAGAACGCCTCGCGAATGGTGGCCTGGGCCGCCAAGGCGTCGGCCACCAGCCGCGCCCCTTCCGCGATGAAACACCGCTCCCGCGCGCGGACGTTCTGCCGGTGCAGAGAGCGCACGTGCTTGACTCGCGGATTGTCCGTGCTGGTGATTGCAATCATCTCGGATACAACAAAACGAGGGAAGGTGCGGCAATCCTCACATTCCCTCAGGTTGTGCGAAGCGGTATGCGCAGGCCGATGGTCTACGCCAAGGCGTTGCGGGCCACGTCAACCAGATTGGCGAAGGCCTTGGGGTCGGTTACCGCCATGTCGGCCAACACCTTGCGGTCCAGCCCCACGCCGGCAGCCTGCAAGCCCTGCATGAAGCGGCTGTAGGACAGGCCCTGCTCGCGCGCCGCCGCGTTGATGCGGAGAATCCACAGGCGGCGCATGTCCCGCTTGCGATTGCGACGGTCGCGGTAGGCGTAGGACAGCGACTTGAGCATCGCCTCGTTGGCGCGGCGGAACAGTTTGCTCCGAGTGCCGAACTGCCCCTTGGTGAGTTTGAGAACTTTCTTATGCTTCTGATGGGCGGGAACGCCCCGTTTTACTCTTGGCAAGGATAGATACCCCCTTCCGTCAAAGTCTTACGATGCTACTGCTGCTTGAGGTAAGGGGCAAGCCGAGCCACTCGGCGCTTGAGCCCCCTGGACTCAACGACCAGCATCTCGTCAAATTGAGCCTTCACGCGCGCGGACTTGTTCCGGCGCAGGTGGCTCTTCATCTGCTTGGTGCGCAGCAACTTGCCACTCCCGGAGTAGCGGAAGCGCTTGGCTGTGCTCTTGTGCGTCTTTATCTTCGGCACGTGAATCCTCCCACTCGTGTGATCCTGGTGTCCCTAATCAAGTGCGAACCGCCTGCCAGACGGGTGGCCGGCGGTTCTGCTCGCTCGTTCGCTACACAGTGTCCGCCTAGGACTTCTTGGCCGGACTCAACACCATCAGAAGACTTCTGCCGTCAACCTGGGGCGGCTGCTCCACGGTAGAGATGTCCGCCAACATTTCCGAAACCTTCTGGAGCACTTCCATCCCCAACTCGGGGTGGCTGGCCTCGCGCCCCCGAAACCGTACCCGGACCTTGACCTTCGCGCCGCTTTCCAGGAAGCGCCGAGCATCGCGCACTTTGTAGGTAACGTCATGGTCGCCGATCTTGGGGCTCAGGCGGATTTCCTTGACATCCACCGTCTTCTGAGCCTTGCGTGCCTCGCGCTCTTTCTTCGTGCGTTCGTAGAAGAACTTGCCGGCGTTCAGGATGCGGCACACCGGCGGGTCAGCGTTCGGCGCTACTTCCACCAGGTCCAAATCGCGGTCGTAGGCCATTTGCAGGGCGTCCCGCAGGGACATGATGCCGACTTGCTCGCCGTTTTCGTCAATGACGCGCACCTGGCGGGCCTGAATCTCTTCGTTGACGCGCTGGGTCCTGCTGCTTATGTTGTGCTCCTCACTCGCTGCAAAATAAGAATACGGATGCCGGCCACATCGGGCAGGCTCTTACAACCGCGAGAGTATAACATGACTCGCAAAACCCGTCAAATCTCCGCCCGCAGGGACACGGTTTCAAAGTCTGTTGGTATTTTGTCATTGCGAGGGCTCGGAGCGCCCGAAGCAATCTCCGAGGCGTGGGGTTGCTTCGCTTCGCTCGCAACG
>JBBIHX010000018.1:0-23247 GCA_037446815.1 Caldilineae bacterium
GCCTTTTTGCCTACGGGTACAACCCTACAGCGGCTAACAGATCGGTCGCCCCTACGCGGTAGGAACGTATCCACGGATGGGGCGGATGGACACGGGGTCGTTCAGGGGAGCGGCCAGTCCGGAATGGCCTCGTCAATCTCCTCCATCAGGCGGAGGGTCTCCGCCAGGGCCACGACAACCCGCTGGTAGTGGACGACGTCCTGCGCCGAGAGGCGTCGGCCCTTGCGGTCCTTCAGCCACTTCTCGCATACCTGGTACCCGCCGACCTGGAACTCCCACACGTCGGGCGGGACGCCCTCAAAGTACTGGGTCTTGTTGATGTACACGCGGCCTGGGGCGTCGTCGCGGGGCGGTTCGTACCGCACCTGGGCCACCTCGTTGTCGCCCTCCACGGGGAAGCGGGTCATCAGCGCGTCCAGCGCGGGCGATTCCAGCAGGTGCAGCGCGACGAGCGCCTCGCCCTTCGCGGCCAGCGCGCGGAACAGCGCCGCGTCCGACGTGAGGGGCACGCGCGGGAAGTCGGTCTTCAGGAATTCGGCGTACCGCTCGCGGTAGGTGGGCGAGTGGAAGATGGCGTAGATGTAGTGGAACACGTCCTCGGGGCCGAAGGTGGTTTGCAGGTCGCCCTTGCCGTCGGGCACGAACGCCATGCCCAACTTCTCGCGCAGCGCCGCCACGAACGCGGGCGACAGGTTGGCGCGGCGGGTTGCGTACTCGCCCTTGGGCTCCAGCAGCGCCATCATGACGGCCTTGCCGCCCCCGCGCATGGGCCTCTCCTTCTTGTTCTCGGCGTAAAGGTAGAGGGGGAAGAGCGAGTCAATGGTCTTCAGCGAGATGGCGACGTGCTCCACGATAAGGCGAGTGCATAGCACATGCTGCCAATCGCCCATGACCTCCACCCTGCGCGGCAAGACGAGCCCCAGGTTCTGCCCCGCGAGCATGTGGCGCATGACTTCGGGGCGGGGCCTGCAGATGAAGCCCCGCGTCTGGCCCGTATAGTAGGTATGGCGCACATCAAAGGGGCGGTACAGGATCGGCACCACATTGCGGCGGTTAGGCCCGCTCGCTTTCACGTCTTCTTGAGCAAGCCGCACCTTCCAGTCGCGGGCATCCTTGCCCAGCGCATAGCTCTCACGCGCCTCTTCCTCCGGAAGCCTCGCGAAGTCCTGTACTGTCGCCCATACTTCGTCGGGCGACCAGTGTATAGTTAGATGGTCGCGTGCTGTAACCACGCCCACCGAGTTCACCGGAAAGATGTCCGTTACCTTCCAGCCCTGCTCGTATTCCGCCAGCAGGTTCACGTCGCGCGGGACGAAGAGGTAGAAGGGCGACCGGGGCGATAACTCCGTCCACGGCGTGGTGAACACGTCCATCTCAAACAGTTGGCGGTATTTGCCGTCGCGGGAGCCCCACAGGTCGGCGTGGTGGACGCGGGCGGGGCCGGCCTTGCCGCGCTCCTTGACGAAGATGCCGATGGCGACGCCCTGCTGGATGTCAAAGACGTTTTCGTCCTTGGAGCCGTCGGGCGCGGCCTCTTTCTTTTTGACGTTGCCGTGGAGGTCCAGGATGTAGATGTCGGTGAAGGCCTGCATCAGGTGCTGGCGCATTCCGCGGAAGGTGGGGTTGTCCAGGTAGCCGTGGTTGGTGATGAAGGCCAGGATGCCGGCGCCGGTCTTCTCAATGCGCCACTGACCCCAGCGGATGAATTTTACATAATCGTCTTGCAGCCATTTGGGGTTGCGCTCGCCCAGGGGCTTGCCGTCCACGAAGTAGTATTCGCGCACAAGGGCGCCGATGAAGGTGGGCACGCGCTTGCCGTCCTTGACCTCCCAACTGCGGTTGGCCGAGTGGCCCGAGTAGGGCGGGTTGCCGAGGACCACCATGATGGGCTTGTCGCGCTTGACGGCGGCGGCTTCCTCGGCCTCTTCGCCGATCATGCGCCAGCCGAACAGGTCTTGGGCGCGCTGCTCCGCGTCTTCCAGCGTGTTGGTGAGGTAGATGCCCAGGCGCTTGCCGGTGAAGGCGTAGCGCAGTTCGCGGAGGAGGACGCCCAGTTTCATGTGGGCCACGGCGTAGGGGGCCATCAGGAGTTCAAACCCGAAGACGCGGGACAGGAGGTACTCGTCCACGTACTGGGGCCACAGGCCGCGCTGGCCCATCTGCACGAGGGCGTCGTAAATCTGCTGCACGACGAAGTACAGGAAGGTGGCCGTGCCCGCGGCGGGGTCCAGGATGTACACGTTCTTGTCCCGCTCGGCCAGGCCCCAGGCGCAACCGAAGCGGCGCTTGAGCAGGGCGTCCACCGAGCGCACGATGTAGGACACGACGGGCTCGGGCGTGTAGTAGACGCCGCGGGTCTCGCGCAGTTGGGGGTCGTAGGCGGCGAGGAACGTCTCGTAGAAGTGGACGACGGGGTCCTCCTGCCGCGTGCGCCTGCCGAAATCGGCCAGAATCGCGCTCATGTCGGCGTGGGCCAGCAGTTGCACCAGGTCGTCCACGAATGGGGCGTGCGGCTCGTCGTCCATGTCGGGGCCGGTGATGGCGTAGAAGAACTTGCGCAGGAAGGGGTTCGTCTTGGGGATGAGGTTCTGCGCCGCCTGGCGGGTGAATTCGGCGGAGGCGTCCATGGCCCGCGCCGAGAACAGGCCGTAGGCGACGGTCTGGGCGTACATGTCGGCAAACTCGCCGACCTTGTCGGGCCGGTCCAGGTCGGGCATGAGGGTAACGGCGAAGGCGCGCCGCAGGTCCTGGAGCATGGGCGACGCGTGGTCGCTCTGGAAGGCTTCTACGATGATGTCGCGGATGAGGTGGGTGAGGCGGGCCATGCGCTCGGCCAGTTCCTTGGGGGTGGCGATGGGCTGGGGCGCGTGGGCCAGGAAATCTTTCAGCAGCATCGGCAAGGCCTCGGCCCCATGCTTGTTGTGCATCAACTTGCCGCCTGGACCGACTCTGGCCACCTGCGCCGAACCGCGAAACTCCCCGTCCACGTACCAGCGGAACTCCAGGTAGTCGGTGAGGATGAGGTTGCCGAGGGAGCGCAAGTAGCGGCGCAGTTGGTCGGAACGCTCGGCCTCGTCCAGCGACTCGCCCACATCCTTGGTCTCCACATAGCCGATGGTAACGGGTCCGGGCAGGCGGGACACGCGGAAGTCGGGCGCGCCGCATTCCACGCGCTTGGGTTCGTTGACGGCGCGGATGTCGCGCGCGAGGGATTCCAGCAGCGTTTTGAGCGCGGGGCGGTGGGTGTGCTCGGTGGCGTCGCCCGCCTTCAGGTTGGCCTCCACGGCTTGCAGGTATTCGCGGATCGGGTTCATGGCACGCTCCCGCACAGGATTCGCATTGTACGCCTGGGCTATTATACCACAGGTTTGGCGATTGCGCTCATCCGTTCCAGCGCATGGATGGCAAGGGAATTGTGGGGGCAGGTCGGGCAGGTCGGGCAGGTCTGAGACCTGCCCCTACGATTGCGCGGCGCGGCCGGATTTGACAACGGGTGCAGGGCGCGTATAATTGTTGCGCGACGTGTAACAGTGTTCCGCATTGCGCAACACCGCGGCCTGAGGAAGGGAAAGGCTTCTCATGGCAGACCGCCGAGAGCCAACGGTGCAATCCGTAGAGCGGGCCATCGCTATCCTGCGATCCTTCTCCCGCGAGAAGCCCGAGCGCGGCGTCACCGAACTGAGCCGGGAACTCGGCGTCCACAAGAGCACCGTGTTCCGTCTGTTGGCGACGCTGGAGCGCCACGGCCTGGTGGCCCGCAACCCAGAGACGGAGCGGTACCGCCTGGGGCTGGACCTGCTCATCCTTGCGGCGCAGGTGGTGGAGCACCTGGACCTGCGCGAGATCGCCCGCCCTCACTTGCGCGATCTGTCCGAACGTTGCCAAGAGACCGTGAACCTGGCCATCCTCCATGAGGGGCAGGTGATGGACATTGAACAATTCGCGCCACCAGTGCGAAGCGTCAAGAACATCGGCTGGGTTGGCCGCCGGATGCCGCCCCACTGCACGGCGGCCGGCAAGGTGCTGCTGGCCCATCTCCCGCGGGACAGGCTGGAGCGGTTCCTACAGTCCCGGCTGGAGCGCCTGACCCCCCGAACCATCACAGCCCCCGAACGCCTGCGCGAGGAATTGGAGCGCGTGCGCGCCCTGGGGTACGCCATCGCGGAGGAGGAACTGGAAGACGGGCTGAACGCGCTGGCGGCGCCGATTTACGACCACACCGGCGCGGTGAATGCCGCCGTGAGCCTGGCCGGGCCGGCGTTCCGCATCCCGCCGGCGATGTTCCCGCACCTGGCGGGGCTGCTTCTGGACACGTGCGCCCGAATCTCGGCCGAATTGGGATACCGACCGGACCGCGCGCATCCCTGACGCTGGGGCAGGGGGCCGTCCGGCAGATTCTGCTGTCATAGGAGACGCGTATGGAGACTGTTCTGAGGAGTGCCCGTAAGACCGTCGTCATCGGCCCGGACAAGCCGACCGTCCTCATCGGCGAGCGCATCAATCCCACGGGCAAGAAGCGCCTGGCGGCCGCGTTGGCCGAGGGCAACCTGGACATCGTGCGCCAGGAGGCCGAGGCGCAGGTGGATGCGGGCGCGGATGTCCTGGACGTGAACGTTGGGGCCGCGGGGATTGATGAGGTGGATTTGCTCCCCAAGGCCGTGAAGTTGGTGGCCGAGACGGTGGACGTTCCGCTGTGCGTGGACAGCGCGAACCCTGCTGCTCTGCGCGCTGCTCTGACGCTGTACCGCGAGTTGGTGCCCAACGGCAAGCCGCTGGTGAACTCGGTCAACGGCGAGGCGGCGAGCATGGAGCGCGTCCTGCCGCTGGTGGCCGAATTCGGGACGGCGGTCATCGGCCTGGCGATGGACGAGGGCGGCATTCCTCCGACGGCAGAGGGCCGGCTGGCCGTGGCCCGTCGCATCGTGGAGCGCGCCGAGGCGTTGGGCATCCCGCGCCAGGATGTGGTGATTGACTGCCTGGCGCTGACCGTGGGGGCCGACTCGCGCGCGGGCCTGGTTACCCTGGATGCCATCCGCATGGTGCGCGAGGAGTTGGGCGTGAACATGACGCTGGGGGCGAGCAACGTCTCCTTTGGCCTGCCGGAGCGCGAGACCATCAACTGGGTGTTCCTCGCGATGGCCATTGAGCGCGGGGTGAACTGCCCGATTGTGGATGTGGCCAAGGTGCGGCCCGCCGTCCTGGCAACCGACCTGCTGCTGGGGCGCGATGAGTACGCGATGCGCTATCTCAAGGACTACAAGAAGCGCCTGAAGGCCACGCAGGCCAAGTAGCCCGCGGCACACGATTCTCGGCGAGGATTGCAGTGCCCACCGTCGTGCGCGATATTCCCATAACCCTGACCCCCGACGCGCTCTTGGAATCCCAGGCGCGCAAGGGACGGCCCGCGCTCCAGAAGCCCCTGGCGCGCCGCTCGGCGGAGCAGGCTGTCGCCATGGCCCTGGCGTTGGCGCGCCCGGCGGCGGTCTGGGATGAGTTCGCCGTGGCGAGCGTGTCGGACGGCGTCCTCGCGTTGGAGTCCCCCGCCGGCGTGCGCCACCTGACGATGGGACAAGGCGTCGGTCTCCTGCGGGAGGCGCGCCGAGTCTTCGTCGCCGTTTGGACCATTGGGCCGGAACTGGAGGCCCGCGTGAACCAATTGCAGCGCCAGGGGGATACCCTCTTGGCGTTCATGCTGGACGCGGCGGGCGTGCTGGCCCTGGGGGCGGTGGGCGAGGCGGTGCGGCGAATCGCCGAGGAGCGCGCGGCGGGGCAGGGTTGGGGCGTGTCGCCCGCGCTCAGCCCTGGGTCGCTCGTCGGGTGGCCGGTGGATGGGCAGCGGGACCTGTGCGCGCTCCTGCCGTTGCGCGAGATCGGCGTGGAACTGTCGCCCTACTGCGTGCTGCAGCCCCACAAGTCGTGCTCGGTGCTCATCGGGAGCGGGCCTGGCCTCCCGTCCAAGCACGTGGGCGCGCTGTGCCGCTACTGCTCGCTGGCCGAGACCTGCTGGCGCAGGCGGGAGGACGCCGAATGACCGTCGCGCTTGGCATTGACACGGGCGGGACCTACACGGACGCCGCGCTGGTGCGGGAGCGCACGGGCGAGGTGCTCCATTCGGCCAAGGCGCTGACCACGCGCTGGGACCTGTCCATCGGCATCGGCGAGGCGATTGCGGCGGTGTTGGCGTCAGGGGCGGCGTCGCCTTCGGACATCAGTTTGGTGGCCCTGTCCACGACGCTGGCGACCAACGCCATCGTGGAAGGCCAGGGCAGCCCCGCGTGCCTCATCCTCATCGGCTACGACCGCGACTTGATGCGCGAGTTCGGATTTGAGGGCGCGCTGGTAACGCCCGACGTGGCCTACGTGGGGGGCGGGCACGACGCCATGGGCGATGAGGTGTCGCCGCTGGACGAAGACGGCCTGCGGCAGGCCGTCGCGGCGCGGATGGGGCGGGTGGGCGCGTTCGCGGTCTCCGGCTACTTCGCGACGCGCAACCCCTCGCATGAACTGCGGGCGCGGGCCATCATTGAGGAGATGACCGCGTCGGCCTCGGATGGCGGCAATCCCCTGCCGGTAACGTGCGGGCACGAACTGTCGGCGCAACTGAACGCGGTGCGCAGGGCCACCACGGCGGCGCTGAATGCGCGGCTTATCCCCCTGCTGCAAGATCTCATTTCCACCGTGCGGCGGACGCTAGAGGCGCACGGGATTTCCGCTCCCCTCATGGTGGTGAAGGGCGACGGGTCGCTTGTGTCCGCCGAGTGGGCGATGCGCCGCCCGGTGGAAACGATTCTTTCGGGCCCGGCGGCCAGTGCGGTTGGCGCGTGGCATCTGGCCGGCCGCCAAGATGTGTGGGTGGTAGATGTAGGCGGGACGACGACCGACATCGCCGCGCTGCGAGGCGGCCGCCCGCGCCTGAACCCCGAAGGGGCGCGCGTGGGCCAGTGGCAGACCATGGTGGAGGCGGTGGATGTGCGGACGACCGGCCTGGGCGGCGACAGCCTGGTGCGCGTGGACGGGGAGCGGCGACTCCACATCGGGCCGGGCCGCGTTGTGCCCCTGTGCCTGCTGGCCGCGCAGTACCCGGACGTGCTGGCGGAATTGGAGCGCCAGGCCGCCAAAGCGGCGGATGAGCCCTGGACAGGACAGTTTGCGCTGGTGCAGGGCCGGCCAGTGAACGCGCTCTCGGAAGAAGAGTCGCGCTTGCTCCGCAGCCTGGGCCAGGCTCCCAAGCCGCTGTCGGCGTTGCTGCGCGAGGAGGGGTACCCGCTGGTTGCCCTGCGGCGGCTGGAGCGATTGGAGGCCATGCGCATCGTGATGCGGGCCGGGTTCACGCCCACCGACGCGCTCCATGTGCTGGGGCGCTTCCGCGAGTGGGATGAGCGAGCGTCGCTGCTGGGCGCGCGCGTCCTCGCAAGGCTGGCGGGATGCTCCGCCGAGGCGCTGTGCGAGCGCGTGGTGGAGCAGGTGTCGGCGCGGATTGCGAAGGAACTCGTTGCCAAGGTTCTGGGGGATGAGGGCGTCGCGGTGGATTGGGCCGGCGCTGCCGAAGAAGCGTTCTTCGCGCGCGCCACGGACAGTGGGGCGAATTCTAGCCTGGGGTGTCGCCTGTTCCTGCGGGAGCCTATCGTGGGCATCGGCGCGCCGGCAGAAGCCTACATGCCCCGCGTGGCCGAACTCCTTCACACCGACCTTATCATCCCCGAACATGCCGAGGTGGCGAATGCGGTCGGGGCCGTCGCGGGCGGCGTGATCCAGCGGTGGCGGGTCATGGTGCAGCCGCTCCCCGGCGGCGAGGCGTTCCGAGCGCACCTGCCCGACGGGGTGCGGGATTTCGCCACCGTGGAGGACGCCGTGGCCTACGCCGAGCGGACGGTTCCCGCCGCGTTGGAGGCGACGGTGCGCCAGGCGGGGGCGGCGCACGTGGAGGTGCACGTAGCGCGGGAAGACCGCGTCGCCGTGGCGCAGGCGGGATGGGGCCAGGAAATCTATCTATGCACGGAACTTACGTTCACCGCAGCGGGGCGACCGAGTCCGGCGCGGTGAGTGTGAGGATAAACAACACAACATATCAGTGGAGGATGAACGAAAATGGCAGACATTCTACAAAAAATCGCGAGCAAGTTGTACGAGGGCGAAGACGAGGAAGTGGCAGAACTGGTTCAGCGGGCGCTGGACTCCGGCCTGACGCCCAAGGAGATTCTCCAGGATGGCCTCATTGCCGGCATGGATCAGGTGGGCAAGGACTTCAAGGCCGGCGACCTGTTCGTGCCCGAGGTGCTCATCGCGGCGCGCGCCATGCACGCGGGGATGAACGTGCTGCGCCCGCTCCTGGCGGCCAGCGATTCGCCGACGGTGGGCAAGTACGTCATCGGCACGGTGAAGGGGGACCTGCACGACATCGGCAAGAACCTGGTGAAGATGATGCTGGAAGGCGCCGGGTTTGAGACGGTGGACCTTGGCACGGACGTGGCGCCCGAGGCGTTCGTGAAGGCGGTGCAGGAGCACAAGCCGCGCATCGTCGGCATGAGCGCGCTGCTCACGACGACCATGGTGAACATGAAGACGACCATTGACGCGCTCCAGGAGGCCGGGCTGCGGGATTCGGTCAAGATCATGGTGGGTGGCGCGCCGGTAACGGCGGCTTTCGCCCAGCAGATCGGCGCCGACGCCTACGCGCCGGATGCCGCCACGGCGGTGGATGTGGCGCGCAAGTTGGCGTAGTCGCCCCGCGACGGGGGCCGTGATGGGGAGCGAGGGCGCGGGTCTAGGAGCGCGAGATTCTTCGCGGCTTCGCCGCTCAGAATGACAGCCCCGTGGCCTTTCCGTTGGGCGAGGGGGCAGTCTCGGAGCGGGGACTGCCTCGCAAGGGCACGATGAGCATCATGAGATTACGATGAAGGGAGATTCTTGTGTCCGAACAGATACCCATTGAGACACTGCGTCCAACCATGCGTATGTTGTCGGACGAGCAGGTCCAGGCGATTCACAACACCAGCCTGGACATCCTGTCTCGCACCGGTATTGTGATGAAGAACGAGAAGGCGCGGCGGCTGCTTCTGGACGCCGGCGCCTGGGAGTCGGAGGGCCGTATCAAGATACCGGAGCACCTGGTGATGAGCGCCATTGGGTCGGCGCCGTCGCGCATCCCGATGTACAACCGCCTGGGCGATTTGGTCATGCCGCTGGAGGCCGGGAACGTGTTCTTCGGCAGCGGCTCGGACTGCGTGTTCACCATTGACGTGGAGACGGGCCAGCGCCGCAAGGCCACCTATGAGGACGTGTACCGTATCGCCCGCCTGACCGACGGCCTGGACGAGATTTCGTGCATCATGTCCATGAGCAACCCGTCGGATGTGCCGCCGCTGGATGTGTACATTCACGGGTTCATCGGCATGATTCGCGGGTCGGTGAAGCCCAACGTGTACACGGCGAACCATCGGGGCGACATGGAGGACATCTACCGCATCGCGTGCGCCGTGGCGGGCAGCGAGGAGCGCCTTCGCGAGCGGCCGTTCCTGATGTTGTACGCGGAATCCATCTCGCCGCTGCTGTATCCCGACGAGTCGGTGGACAAGTTGCTGTTCTGCGCCGAGAAGCGGATTCCGGTTACCTATCCGCCTTCGCCGAACACGGGCGGCGGGGGGCCCATAACCCTGGCGGGCGCGCTGGCGCTGGGCAACGCCGAGTGCCTGGTGGGGCTGGTGCTGACACAGTTGGTGCGGCCGGGCACGCCGTTCCTGTACGGCATGAACACGGCCGCGCTGGACATGCGTTCGGCCATCGTCAGTTACGGCGCGCCGGAATGGCCCACGGGCATGGCGGCCTGGTGCGACATCGCGCGGTACTATGGGCTGCCCACATGGGGCGCGGCGGGCGCTAGCGACAGCAAAGTTGTGGATGCCCAGGCGGGCCTGGAAGCCGCCATCACCATCATGACGGCGTACCTGACCCGCTGCAACCTGGTGCACGATGTGGGATACATGGAATATGGCTCCACGTCGTCCATGGAGATGCTGGTCATCGCCGACGAGATCATCCGCGACGTTCGCTTCATCATGAACGGCGTGGAGGTGAGCGAGCGGACGCTGGCGCGCGAGGCGATCCATCGGGCGACGCCCGGCGGCGGGTTCCTCGCCGATGAGCATACGCTGCGCAACTGGAAGTGGGCGCAGTTCCGTCCGCGCGTGATAGACCGCATGCGCTACGACGAGTGGGCCGCGAAGGGCGGCAAGGACATGGCGGCGCGCGCCAACGAGCGGGCACGTCGCATCGTGGCGGAGCATGAAGTCCCGCCATTGCCGGAAGCGGCCGAGGAGGAAATCGCGTCGGTGCTGCGGCGGCGGGCCGGCAAGTAGCGGAGGATACCATGGCGCGTCCAGGCCCTGAAGGCGGTCAGTACAACCCCCTGAGTCCATGGCAGGTGGAGGAGATTCACCGCGCCTCGCTGGCCGTCCTGGAGACGACGGGGCTGCTGGTGGAGAACGAGGCGGCCTTGCGCCTGTACCACGACGGCGGCGCAACGGTGGACGGCCCGCGCGTGCGCATCCCGTCGGCGATGGTAGAGGCGGCGCTGAAGACCGTCCCGCATCGGGTGGTGCTGGCGGGTCGCGATCCCTCGCAGGACGTGGTGCTGGAAGGCAAGCGCGTGTATGCGGGCACGGGCGGCTCGCCGACGCAGGTGCTGGACCCGGGCGCGGACACGCCGCGCGCCGGAACGCTGGGCGACCTAGCGCGCCTTGTGCGCCTTGCGGATGCGTTGGAGCATTGCGATTTCGTCGTGGCGCCTTTGTATCCCACAGACATCCCGAAAGAGGACGTGCCCGTCAACCGATTCTACGCCTGCCTGCGCAACACGGGCAAGCATGTGATGGGCGGCGTGGATTCGGTTGCGGGCGCGCGGCAGGTGATTCGTCTGGGCGCGATGCTCGCAGGCGGGGAAGACCGCCTGCGGGCGCGCCCGTTCATCTCGGCCATCACCAGTTGGATGGTTAGCCCGCTGCGCCTGGATACGGAGGTTACCGATATCCTGCTGGAATGGTGCGCGCACGGGCTGCCGGTGGCGCTGTCGTCGGCGCCCATGGCCGGTTCCACGTCGCCGATGACGCTGGCGGGGACGCTGGTGCAGTTGAACGCGGAGCAGTTGAGCGGCATCGTGCTGACCCAGTTGGCGCGGCCCGGCACGCCGGTGCTGGCGGGGTACATCCCGGGCGTGGCCGACATGAAGAGCGGCGGATACCTGAGCGGCGCGGTGGAGTTCGGGATGATGCAGGCGGCTGCGGCGCAGTTGGCCCACTTCTACGGTGTGCCCATCTACGGCTCCGGCGGCATGAGCGATGCCAAGATTCCCGATGCCCAAGCGGGGTACGAGAAGATGGCGACGTTGCTGCTGGCGGCGATGGGCGGGTGCAACTACATCCACCACGCCATCGGCATGGTTACGAACATGAGCGCGGTCTCGCTGGAGCAGGCGGTGATAGACGACGAGATCGTGGGCATGGCCATGCGGGTGCTGCGAGGGATTGACATAACGGAAGAGACGATGGGATTGGATGCCATCGGCCGGGTTGGGCCTGGCGGCCACTACCTCATGGATGCGCACACGGTACGGCACATGCGACGGGAGTTCTTCTACCCGCGGGTGGCCGACCGCCAGGCGCGCGCCATGTGGGAGGAAGACGGCAAGCGGGATACTCGCGCACGGGCGCAAGAACGCGTGGCTGCGTTGCTCTCGGGGTGGCAGTCGCCGCCGTGGGCGGAGGATGCGGATGCGGCCATCCGGCGCGAGTTCCACATCTGGCTGGAGTAGCGCGGAAACGGTCAGCGGGTGGGGCCAAGGCGCCAGTTTGCGGCCTCTTCCTGCATCACGCGGTCCAGAATGGCGTCGCGGGTGGCGTTCAGTTCCTGACGGGTGAGTTCAACGGCGCGCTCCTTGTCGCGGCTGCGCAGGGCTTCTACGATGCGCCTATGGCTTTCGGGTTGGATGCGGCCGGCGTGGCGCAGCACCATGAAGCGTGCAAGGCGGTCATGGAGGCGGCCCAGGGTTTCGGCGAGTTGGTCGTTGCCGGAGGCCTTGGCGAGGAGATAGTGGAAACGGCGGTTCTCGTCGGTGTAGCGGTCGTAGGATTCGTCGTCATCGCCGGTGTAGGGGGCGTGGACGTGCTCCAACTGTTGGAGTTGCTCTTCGGTGATTCGGCCAATGGCGCGTTCCACCGCTGCGACCTCCAGGATTTCGCGGAGGTCCAGCAGGTCGCGCAGTTCCTTGAGGGTCGTATGGGTAACGAAGTAGCCCGCCCGCGACTTGATGGTTACGAGGCCCTCTTGACCCAGCATCTGCAGGGCGTCGCGCACGGGCGTAACGCTGGTGCCGTACCTGCGCGCCAGTTCGTCCACGTCCAGTTTGAGGCCGGGCCGCAGGTGGCCCATGATGATGGCGCGCCGCAACTGCTTGTAGATAACCGACTTGGATGTCTCGCCGGTCTGGGTAGTCGCCATGGAAACCTCCTGGCGGGACGGTCCCGATAGGCCGTGCCGGTGTATGCTGTACATTCATACGTATTATAGCACAAGAAACATAGAATTGCAACACCTTGGCGTATCTCTATTGACAGGTAGCACAGCATGTGCTATAATTGATGTATCAGGTCGCTGCCTGCGTGTCGCTTTGCCCCACCTGGCGGCGCGCGTACAGCCACGAGCCTAGCGAGCGGTTTCCATCGGTCCCACGGTTCGCATTGGCGATGTCATCCCGTTTTGCAGTCCCCTAGCGGGTAGAAAGGAGGTGCTCCGCCGGAGATTCTTGCGCTGACTCAGTGTCGGAACCGACGAAGGTTCCCGAACCCCACCGCAGTGGGCAGATTCTCTACACGATGAGGAGGAGTATCTGATGGAGATCATCAAGAAGGATGAGACGCAGCACGAGCACCCGTACATCCCCGAACTGAAGGAACTGTACAAGAAGGGGAGGATCACGCGCCGCGAGTTCCTTCGCAACGCAACGCTGCTGGGCATGTCTCTGGCCAGCGCCACCGCATTCCTGTCCGCGTGCGGCACGAAGGCGACCCCTGCGCCAACCACTGCACCCACGAAGCCGCCTGCCGCTCAGCCGACCCCTGTTCCGCCCACGGCCACGCCCAAGCCGGCAGGCCCGAAGCGCGGCGGCACCATGACCATCGCCACCCGCGTGCCCCGCGTGGATCACCCCGCGCGCCTGTCCTGGATTGAAGGCGTGAACCAGTTCCGCCAGGTCTGCGAGTACCTCACGTACACCGACTACGACAACATCACACATCCCTGGCTGCTGGAGAAGTGGGAGGCCGATGCCGAGGTCAAGGAGTGGACACTCTACGTCCGCAAGGGCATCAAGTTCAACAACGGGCAGGAACTGACCGCCGACGATGTCATCTTCAACTTCCAGCAGTGGCTGGACAAGGATGTGGGTTCGTCCATGTTGGGCCTGCTCAGCTACTTGCAGCCCACCGGCATTGAGAAGGTGGACGACTACACCATCAAGTTGCACCTGGATTCGCCGCAGATCGCCGTGCCCGAGCACCTGTTCCACTATCCCGCGATGATCGTCCCGCGCACGTTTGAGGGCGACATCACCAAGCAGCCCATCGGCACGGGGCCGTTCCTGCTGGAAGAGTTCCGCGAGACGGAGCGGGCTGTGTTCCGCCGCCGCGAGGACTACTGGCTCATGGCCGACGACGGCAAGCCCTACCCCTACCTGGATCGCTTGGTCTACCTGGACCTGGGGCAGGACGACGCCGCCCGCATCGCCGCCATGCAGAGCGGGCAGGTGGACAACATCTTCAACCCGTCGGCGGAAATCTGGCAGGCGGTGAAGGACTTGCCCACGGTAACCGTCTACTCCACGGCCACCGCTCAGACCTTTGTCATCCGCATGCGCGTGGACAAGGAGCCGTGGAACGATAACCGCGTGCGCCTCGCGCTCAAGAAGTGCATTGACCGCCAGAAGATGCTGGACCTGGCCTGGTTTGGCGAGGGCGTCCTGGGCCACGACGCGCACGTTGCGCCGATTCACCCCGAGTACTGCCCGAAAGACATCCCGGCCTACGATCCGGAAGGCGCCAAGAAGTTGCTGGCCGAAGCGGGCTATCCCAACGGGTTGACGGTGCAGTTGTCCACGCAGCAGGCGCGCGCCGAACCGGCCATGGCGCAGGCGCTGCGCGAGTCGGCGGCCGCGGGCGGGTTTGACATCCAACTCAACATCCTGCCCTCGGCGCAGTACTGGGACATCTGGACCGAGGTCCCGCTGGGCATCACCATCTGGGCGCACCGTCCGCTGGGCACCATGGTGCTGGCGCTGGCCTACACCGCCGACGATACCGGCAAGCCCGTGCCCTGGAACGAGACCTACTGGGTGGATTCGGAGTTCACGACGCTGCTCAAGGAAGCCGAGCGGACGCTGGATGTGGAGAAGCGCCGCGCTATCATGTGCAAACTGGAGGACATCCAGATGGAGCGCGGCTCGGTCGGAATTGCGTTCTGGACCAATGTCTGGTACATTGCCAACAAGAAGTTCAAAAACGTGGGCGCGCACCCGACCAACTACGACATCCTGTACAACGCTTGGTTTGACCCGGAGGCGTAGTACGGGTCGCACGCGTGGGTTTGTGTCCGCGTGATGGGTTACTCGGCTCCCATGCTCGCACGTCGGGCATGGGAGCCGAATCTGAGCGGAGACGCGGCTCACCACCAACGAGCCTGGCGGCCGCTGGCGCGGATTCGGTTCCAAAGGCTGTTGGTACCCGTCATTGCGAGGGCACGCAGTGCGCGAAGCAATCTCCGGGGCGTGCGATTGCTTCGCTTCGCTCGCAATGACGCACGAGGCGAGTGCGCCTACGGTTCACCAACACAAGATGAAACCGACTCCTAACGCGTGGTGAGCCTGAACTTGTGCAGCAAGGGAGTAGCATGGCCAAGTATATCCTGCGCCGAATCGGATTCATGCTCTTGACAATGCTCCTCGTCTCCATTGCCATCTTCCTTATCTCGGAGGTGGCGCCTGGGGATGTGGCGCGGCACATCCTGGGCCAGTTTGCGACGCCGGAACAGGTGGAATTGCTGCGCGACCAGATGGGCCTGGACCAGAACGTGGCGGTCCGCTATCTGGACTGGCTGGTGGGCAACGACTGGCGGCTGTGGCGGCTGGTTGGCAAGCCCTTGCGATATACCAAAGTGGGCCAGTACGATAGCCCATCCTGGTACGCGGTGGAGGCCGACGGCACGCTCAAGCAGTGGCGCATGAAGAAGGGCACGGGCCTTGTAGAGATTCGGATCCAGCCCGACGGAACCCGCGAGGAGGTCCTGTTTGAGGGCTGGCAAGTCGCGGAGGATGGCAGCGAAATCTTCTGGGGCGTGGACACGGCCGACCACGTGGTGCTGTGGCGCAAGGGCGAAGAGGCGCAGAAGGTGGGGCCCGCCTCTGCCGGCCGCACGATGACCGAGGCCAGCGGCGTGGAATACTATCCGCTGCGGAAAGGCCTGCTCCGCGGCGACCCGGGCATCTCGCTGCGCACCAACAAGCCGGTGGGGCCTACGCTTGTGCGGCGGCTGCGCAACTCCTTTGTCTTGGCGGGCATTGCATTCATTATCATTATGCCGATTGCGCTGCTCCTCGGCATCCTGGCGGGCCTGAAGGAAGGGCGCGCGCTGGATCGCACCATCTCCATTTTCAGTCTTGTTACCACATCCGTGCCCGAATTCGCCAGCGGGGTGTTTCTCATCCTGCTGTTCGCGTTCTGGCTCAAGGTGCTGCCCGGCGCGACGGTGTTCGTGAGCGATGTGGCGCCGTACATGCAGCCGAAGTTGCTGATCCTGCCCGTGCTGACGCTGACATTGGTTGAGGTGGGCTACGTTACCCGCATGACGCGCGCCAGCATGATAGAAGTCATGAACGCGCCCTATATCCGCACGGCGTTCCTGAAGGGCTTGCCCTACTGGCGCATCGTGTTCAAGCACGCCGTGCGCAACGCGCTGATGGCCCCGATCACGGTCATCATGCTTCACGTGAACTGGCTCATCGGCGGCATCGTCGTCGTGGAGTCGGTGTTCGGCTACCCGGGCCTGGGCATGTATATGCTGGATTCGGCGCTGTTCAAGGATATCAATGCGATTGAAGCGGGGGCCATGGTGATGGTGGCCCTGGCCGTGGGGACGCAGTTGGTGGCGGACATTATCTACACATTCCTCAATCCACGCATTCGTTACACGTAGTCGGGGGCGGTCGGATATGCTAGGACGTAAGGAGAGAGGCGCATGACCGTCGCAGCGGACTTGGACCAGACGTATAGCGCGAGGAAGCGCAAATGGCGGCGGGCGTGGGATTCGGTGTCCATCATCTTTCGCTCGCGGGTGGCGGTGGTGGGGCTGAGCGTCGTGTTCTTCTGGGTGCTGGTGGCCATCTTCGCGCCGATTCTGGCGCCCCATAGCCCCTTCGCTCAGGATTCATCGGCGGTCAACCAGGGCCCCAGCGCCCTGTACCCGCTTGGCACCGACCAGTTGGGCCGAGACATCCTGTCGCGCCTTATCTACGGCAGCCGCACGATTCTGCTCCTGGCGCCCATCTCGGTGCTATGCTCCGTGGCGCTGGGCACGCTCCTCGGACTCATCGGGGGCTACTACGGCGGCCTGATAGACGAGGTGGTGATGCGTATCTTGGACGCCATCATGGCGTTCCCGACGATTCTGTTGTACCTCATCATCATCTCGGCCATTGGCCCGTCGGCGCTGAACGTGGTGCTGGCGATCACGTTTGTGGGCGCGCCGGGGATTGCGCGCCTGGTGCGCAGCCTTACGCTGGACATCCGCGCGCGCGATTTCGTCGCGGCGGCGAAACTGCGCGGCGATAGCGACTGGCGCATCATGTTTGTGGAGATTCTGCCCAACGCGCGCGGCCCGCTCATCATTGACGCCATGCTGCGCGTGGGCTACGCCATCTTCGCCATCGGCACGCTCGGCTTCCTGGGCCTGGGCCTCCCACCCCCGACGCCGGACTGGGGCGGCATGATCAACGAGGCGCGCAAGTATATCTGGACGAACCCACTGGGCGTCCTGTGGCCGGCCATCGCCATATCCAGCCTCGTCGTTGGGCTGAACCTGTTCGCCGACGGGTTGCGCGAGGAAACGACCCGCTACCAGTAGCCGTGCGACTTTGGGCGCGAGTAGAACCGACATGAGAGGCAAGAGGGAATGCAGCAAGCGCGTAGTGCTCCGATCCTGAGGGTGCAGGACCTGGCCATCGCCTACGAGACGCGCAAAGGCGATGTGGCCGCGGTGCGCAATGTGTCGTTTGAGATACGCCGCGGCGAGACCCTGGGCATCGTCGGCGAGTCGGGCTGCGGCAAAAGCACCGTGGCCTTCGGCATCGTCAACTTCCTGGGGCGGAATGGGCGCATCACCAACGGGCGCATCATCTTCCAGGGCCAGGACCTGGTGGGGCGCTCGGAAGAGGAACTGCGGCGGTTGCGCGGCGACCGCATTGCCATGGTGTACCAGGACCCGATGCAGGCGCTGAACCCGTCGCTGCGCATCGGCGAGCAACTGAGCGAGGTGCTGGTGGTGCACCGAGGCATGAAGCGCAAAGAGGCCGAGGATCGGTGCATCCAGATGCTGCAGCGCGTGTACATGCCCGACCCGGCCAACGTTATGCGGCGCTACCCGCACCAACTGTCGGGCGGCCAGCAACAGCGTGTGGTCATCGCCATGGCGCTGCTCAACGACCCGGCGCTCCTCATCATGGACGAGCCCACCACGGCGCTGGACGTTACCGTGGAGGCGGCGGTCCTGGACCTGGTGGAGGAACTCCAGAAGGACTTTGACACTGCCATCATGTACATCAGCCACAACCTGGGCGTCATCGCCCGCGTGTCGGATAGGGTGGGGGTGATGTACGCGGGCGAGTTGGTAGAGCGCGCCTCGGTGGAGGAGGTGTTCCTGCGGCCGCACCATCCGTACACGCAGGGGCTGATGCGCTGCGTGCCCAGGCTGGGCATGGACAAGGCCAGCAGTTACCTGTATCCCATCAAGGGACGGGTTCCGCCGCCGGACCACCTGCCGCCGGGCTGCATCTTTGAGCCTCGCTGCCCCTACGCGCGGCCCGAATGTTGCCAGAGCCGGCCCGAACTTCGCCAGGTGGCCGATGGCCATTGGGCGCGCTGCCTGTTCGCCGAGGAGGTGGCGCAATCGGCCTGGGCGCCGCCGGAAGAGGTGCCTGTCCGTCTGCCTGTTGCACAGGCGACCGCGGACGAGAAGCCGCTGCTCCGCGTCCGCAACGCCCGCACGTACTACGAGGTGCCGTCTCGCCAGATCATGGGGCGCAAGCAGGTGGTGAAGGCGGTGGACGGCGTGAGCGTGGAGGTGAGGCGCGGCCAGACGCTGGGCATCGTCGGCGAATCGGGCTGCGGCAAGACGACGCTGGTGAAGACCATCGTGGGCATGGAGAAGCCGACAGGCGGCGAGTTTGAGTTCATGGGCGTGGACATCTCGGTGCCGGTTGCGCAGCGGAGCGTGGAGGTCATCCGCAACCTGCAGATGGTGTTCCAGAACCCGGATTCTACGCTGAACCCGTCGTTCAGCGTGGGGCAGCAGATCGCCTGGCCGCTGCGTCGCTTCCGGAAGGTGCCCCGCAATCAGGTCCGCGCCGAGGTGGTCCGCCTGCTGGAGATGATGAAACTGGGCGAGCGGTACTACGATCGCTTGCCCCGCCAACTGAGCGGCGGGGAGAAGCAGCGGGTGGGCATCGCACGGGCCATCGCAGGGTTGCCGGCGCTGGTGCTGTGCGACGAGCCGGTGTCGGCGCTGGATGTGTCGGTGCAGGCGGCGGTGCTAAACCTGTTGCTGGAGATTCAGGCGGGACTTGGCACGACGATGGTCTTCATCGCCCACGACTTGAGCGTGGTGCGCTTTTTCTGCGACTACATCGCGGTCATGTACCTGGGGCACGTGGTGGAATTTGGGCCGGCGGAGGCGATTTACGCGCCGCCGTACCATCCCTACACCGAGGCGCTCCTGTCGGCGGTGCCTTTCCCCGACCCGACGGTGGAGCAGAAGAGCATTCGCTTGAGCGGCACCGTGCCCAGCGCGCTGAACCCACCCAGCGGCTGCCGATTCCACACGCGGTGCCCGCGCAAACTGGGCGATATCTGCGAGCGAGAGACCCCGCCATGGCAGGAGGCCGGCAACGGGCATCGGATTTTCTGCCACATTCCGCTGGACGAACTGCGGAAGGTGGAGGCGGTGGTCGTCGCGCCGAGAAAAAACGAGAACTAGAGGGAGTGTAGAAGTATGGCGAAGCGAGTCATACACCCGCCTACGGGTACTCAACTGACGTGCAAGAACTGGCTGATAGAGGCCGCGTATCGCATGATCCAGCACAATCTGGATCCCGACGTGGCCTTTGACCCCGACAACCTCATCGTGTACGGGGGGAGCGGCAAGGCGGCCCGCAACTGGGAATGCTTTGACGCCATCCTGGAAAGCCTGCGCAACCTGGAGCCAGACGAGACGCTCCTTGTCCAGAGCGGCAAGCCGGTTGCGGTCTTCAAGACCCACACCGATGCTCCCCGCGTGCTCATCGCCAACTCCAACCTGGTGCCCGCCTGGGCGAAGCAGGACTATTTTGACGAGTTGGAGCGCAAGGGCCTCATCATGTACGGGCAGATGACGGCTGGGAGTTGGATTTACATCGGGACGCAGGGCATCCTGCAGGGGACCTATGAGACGATGGCGGCATGCGCCAAGGCGCAGGGCTGGCCCAGCCTGAAGGGGAAGTTCGTCCTCACCGCGGGCCTGGGCGAGATGGGCGGCGCGCAACCGCTGGCCGTTACCATGAACGAGGGCGTCGCGCTGGTGGTGGAGATTGACCGCTGGCGCGCCGAGCGGCGACTCCGCACCGGCTACCTGGACCGCATCGCCGAGAACGTGGAGGAGGCGATGACATGGGTGGAGGAGGCCGTCGCCGCCGAGCAGCCGCTGTCGGTCGGGCTTATCGGCAATGCCGCCGAGATTCTGCCGGAACTGGTGCAGCGCGGCGTGGTGCCCGATGTGGTAACGGACCAGACCAGCGCCCACGACCCGCTGCGCTACTTCCCGCGCGGTATGACCTTTGAGGAGGCCAAGGCGCTCCGCGAGCGCGATCCGGAAGAGTTCAAGCGCCGCGCCATGGAGTCCATGGCTGCCCACGTGCAGGCCATGCTGGACTTCCAGGCCAAGGGGAGCGTGGTATTTGACTACGGCAACAACATCCGCCAGCGCGCCTATGACATGGGCGTGAAGAACGCCTTTGACTTCCAGGGGTTCGTGCCGCTGTACATCCGCCCGTTGTTCTGCGAGGGCAAGGGGCCTTTCCGCTGGGTGGCGCTGTCGGGCGACCCGCAGGACATCTACGTAACCGACCAGGTCATCATGGACCTGTTCCCGCACGATGAGCACCTGGTGCGGTGGATCAAGATGGCGCAGAAGAAGGTCAAGTTCCAGGGGTTGCCGTCGCGCATCTGCTGGCTTGGGTACGGCGAGCGGGCGAAGGCGGGACTGGCCTTCAATGACCTGGTGGCGAGCGGGCGGGTGAAGGCACCCATCGTCATCGGGCGCGACCACCTGGACGCGGGATCGGTGGCATCGCCGCGCCGCGAGACGGAGGGGATGAAGGACGGCTCGGATGCCATCTCGGACTGGGCGATCCTGAACGCGCTCATCAATGCCGTGAACGGCGCGACATGGGTGAGTTTCCATCACGGCGGGGGCGTGGGCATCGGCTACAGCCAGCACGCGGGCATGGTCATTGTGGCCGACGGCACGCCCGAGGCGGCCCGCAGGCTGGAGCGCGTCCTCACCACCGATCCAGGGATGGGTGTGGTGCGCCATGCGGACGCGGGCTACGAGCGCGCGATTCAGGTGGCCAAAGAGCGCGGCGTCAAGATTCCCATGCTGAAGTAAACATAACTGCGGAGCAAGGGCCTGTGGGTTCTCGGTTGGTCATTGATGGGAATAGCCTCACTCTGGAGGATGTGGTTGCCGTTGCCTACGCGCCGTCAAAGGGCGAGCACGTAGAGGTTGTCCTGTCCGAGGAGAGTAGCCGTCGGGTGCGGCGCGCGGAGAAGGCGGTTCAGGAATTCATCGCGCGCGGTGAGGTGGTGTACGGCGTTACGACGGGGTTCGGGGCGTTCAAGGGGCGCATCATCCCGCCTGACCAGGTGCGCCAACTCCAGCGCAACATCATCATGAGCCACGCGGTCGGGGTGGGCGAGCCGCTGGACGAGCCGACGGTCCGCGCGATGATGTTGATTCGGGCGAACGCCCTCGCCAAGGGGCATTCGGGCATCCGCCTGGAGACATTGCAACTGCTGCTGGACATGCTGAACCGCGGCGTGCATCCGGTGGTGCCGTCGCAGGGGTCTTTGGGGGCCAGCGGGGATTTGGCACCCCTGGCGCACATGGCGCTGCCCATCATCGGCCTGGGCGAGGCGGTGTACCGTGGCGAGCGCCTGCCTGGGGCCGAGGCTCTGGCGCGGGCCGGCCTGCGGCCCACAACGCTGGAGGCGAAGGAGGGGCTTGCGCTGACCAACGGCACGGCGCTGATGGCGGCCATCGGCGCGCTGACCACGTGGCAGGCGGAGAATCTGTCGCGCGTGGCCGACATCGCAGGCTGCTTGACGCTGGAGGCGACCTACGGGACGCCGCGGGCGTTTGACGCGCGAATCCACGCGGCGCGGCCACATCCCCGACAGGTGGAATGCGCTGCCTACCTGCGCACGCTCGTTGAGGGCAGCACCTTCACCCGTCCGGACGACCCGCTCAACGTGCAGGATGCCTACACGCTGCGGTGCATCCCGCAGGTGCATGGCGCGGTGCGCGACGCCATCGCCTACGCGCGGTGGGTGCTGAGCATTGAACTCAACTCGGCGACGGACAACCCGCTCATCTTTATTGACGAGGAGACGGGCGAGGCGACGGTGCTGTCGGGGGGGAACTTCCACGGCGAGCCGTTGGCCATCGCCATGGACTACTTGAGCCTGGCGCTGACCGAACTGGGCAATATCTCCGAGCGGCGACTGGCCCGCCTCACCGACGAGTCCAGCAACGCGGAGACGCTGCCCGCGTTTCTGACGCGCGAGGGCGGCCTGAACTCGGGCTTCATGCTGACGCAGTACACGGCGGCGGCGCTGGCGTCGGAAAACAAGGTGCTGGCCCACCCCGCCAGCGCCGATACCATCCCGACCTCGGCGAACATAGAGGATCACGTGAGCATGGGGCCGACGGCGGCCCGCCACGCGCGCAGGATTGCGGCCAACGTGGAGCGAATCCTGGCGCTGGAACTCATGGCGGCGGCCCAGGGGATTGACTTCCGCCGCGATGTCCTCGGCCCGTCGGCGCGGCTGGGCAAGGGCACGCGGGCCGCGTATGCGCTGATTCGCCAGCATGTCCCGTTCCTGGAGCGGGATGATGTGATGTATCCCCACATTGAGGCGGTTACCGCGCTGGTATCAAGCGGCGCGCTGGCAAGGGTTGTGGAGGAGGCCCTGGAGGGCAGGGGCTAGCCCTGCGGAAGGAGGCGTATGCTTGTCAAAGACTACATGACCCGACACCCGTTCTTGGCCGAGCCGTCCATGTCCATCGTGGAGGCCCAGCGCCTGATGGGCGAGAATAACATCCGCCATCTCCCCGTGGTGGGCGAAGGGAAGCGGCTTCTGGGGCTGGTAACGCGGAGTTCGCTCCTGGTGGATCCGGGCCGACTCAGCAGCCTGGACATGTGGGAGATTGCGCGCTACCTGTCGGGGCTCACCGTGAAGGATGTGATGATCAAGGCGCGGGACGTGATCACGATTCACCCGGACGCGACGATAGAGGAGGCGGCCCGGGTTATGGTGGAGCGCAAGGTCGGCTGCCTGCCCGTGGTGGACGGCGAGTTCGTGGTGGGGATCCTCACCGATGCCGACATGATGGGGCACCTGATGCAGATGATGGCGGCGAGCATCCCGGCCGTGCGGGTTACGGTGCGCATGCCGGACGTGCGCGGGGAACTGGCGAAACTGGTGGGCGCCATCGCCGCGCAGGGGTGGGGCATCCTGGCGCTGGGCGGCGCGCCTGCCCCACGCGAGCCGGGGAAGTGGGACGCCGTGGTCAAGATTCGGTACGTTACGAAGGAGCAGGTGGCGAATGCGCTCTCCCAGGTGGAGGGACAGCAAATCGTTGACCTGCGCGAGGTGTAGGCCCGACGTTGAGGTGCGA
>JBBIHX010000018.1:23347-34017 GCA_037446815.1 Caldilineae bacterium
TTGAGGTGCGAATTGAGCGAATCCAACACGGCGCTCGTGGAAGAATTCATCGGCGTTTTTGACGTGTGGGAACCGGCGCGCCCGTATCTCTCCATGATGGTGGATGAGGCGGAGATGGCCCTGGTGCTGGCCATGCGAGGAGAGACGCTGCCGCCGGCCGAGGTTGCCCGCCGCCTGGACATGCCCGAGAATGCGGCGCAGGCGCTACTGGAGCGCGCGTACCGGCGGGGCGTCATCAACAAATCGGCGGAGGGCGAGGCCGCGCTCTACTCGGCGGCGGATTTCTACACGCGCCTGGACGTGTTCGCCAAGTTTGAGAACTGGGACGACATCCCGCCCGAGGATCGCAAGGCCATCAATCGGCGATACCTGGACGAGTTCATCCGGCGCGTGCGGCCCAAGGTGGAGCAGTTGATGGCGGGCGCGCCAGCGGTGGAAGGCTTGCACAACAACGATGTGCTCCTCCTGCACGAGGTGGAGGAGATGCTGGACGCGGCCACGGACATCGTGGTTCAGCCGTGCGACTGTCGCCGCCTGGGCCAGAACTGCACTCGCCCGGTGGAGACGTGCATTTGGCTGGACAAGTCGGCGCGCGACGCGCTAGACCGCGGCCACGGGCGGCGCCTGACGCGCGAGGAGGCGAAGGCCCTGGTGCGCCACGCGGATCGCAAGGGGCTGATGCACACAGGCGACAGCAAGTGGCGGACGAACGGACTGTCGCCCATCTGCAACTGCTGCGCCTGCGACTGCTATCCCTTCAACGCGGCCCGCGAAATCGGGAGCAAGGGCGTATGGCCGCGAAGCCGATATGTGGCCGTCCACGACCGCGCCGCGTGCTCCTTCTGCGGGCTGTGCGTCCGGCGCTGCCATTTTGGCGCTTTCTATCACGACGGCGGCGAGGTAACTGTGGCCGGCAAGACGCTGCGCAACGTTGAGTTTGACCCCGCGAAGTGCTGGGGCTGCGGGCTGTGCGCCAACTCGTGCCCGACCGGGGCTATCGCCATGCGCCCGCTATCCCCCATCCCCGACAGGACGCCGTGAGAGGGACAATGCCCGCGATTGTGCATCTGCTCGCCGTGCCCGCGGTGGGCGGCTACTACTGCGAAGACCTGGCTGCGCTCCAGTCCAATCCCATGCCTGTGGCGGAGCGCTACACGACGCCTGGCGTTACGCCGGGTTTCCGCCGCGTGCGCGAGGTGGCCGAGGCGGTGTCGGTGGGGCTGGTGCTGGACGACGGGCGCGTGGCCTGGGGCGATTGCGTCGCGGTGGCGTACAGCGGCAAGGCGGGGCGGTATCCCGTGTTCCGCGCCGAGGATGGCATGGCAACGCTGCGCGAGGTTGTTGCGCCCGCGCTGGAGGGCCGGCCGCTGACGGGGTTCCGTCCGCTGGCTGACGCCGTGGAGGGCCTGGGGGAGTCGGTCCTTGAGGAGCGGCCTGTGGAATTGCCCGAAGGGCAGCGGAGCGGGCTGTCCCGCCGCGACCTGCTGACGGGCCGGTTTGCGCGGGCGGGGGACGCCCCGGCCATCCGCACGGAGAGGGTTGCCGTAACGCGGCCGCTGCATACGGCGGTGCGCTACGGGGTGAGCCAGGCGCTGCTGGGGGCGGTGGCGCTGGCGCGGGGCCTGACGATGGCCGAGGTCATCGCCGACGAGTGGGGATTGCCCGCGCCCGCCGAGCCGGTGCCGATCCATGCCCAGTCGGGCGGCGAGCGGTACGCCAACGTGGACAAGATGATCGCACGGCGGGTGGCGTCGCTTCCCCACGCGCTGGTGGACAACATCCCCGAGCAGTTGGGCAGCGACGGCTCCAAACTGGTGCAGTATGCCCGCTGGGTGAGGGAGCGCATCCAGACGCTGGCGGGCTCGGACTATCAGCCCATGATACACCTGGACGTGCACGGGGCGCTAGGGCATATCTTTGACAACAACCTGGGCAAGGTGCTGGGCGTCCTGTATGCGCTGGAGTCGGCAGCGCGGCCCTATCCCCTGCGGGTGGAATGCCCGGTGATGCTCCAAAGCCGCGAGGCGCAGATAGAGGCCATGCGCACGCTGCGGGAGTACATCCGAGCGCGCGGGATGCGCGTGCAGTTGGTGGCCGACGAGTGGGCCAACACGCTGGACGACATCCGCGCCTTCGTGGACGCGGGGGCGGCGGACGTGGTGCAAATCAAGATGCCCGACCTGGGCAGCGTTCACAACGCGGTGGATGCCGTCCTCGCGTGCAGGCGGGGCGGCGTGGGAGCGTTTCTCGGCGGGAGTTGCGCCGAGACCGACCTGTCGGCCCGCGTGAGCGTCCACGTCGCGCTCGCCGCCCGGCCGGATATGGTGATGGCAAAGCCAGGCATGGGCGTGGACGAAGCCGTCATGCTTGTGCAGAACGAGATGGGGCGCGCGCTGGCCGAGATGGGCTTGCGCCGCGGCACCAACCGAATCCATGAGGAGACAAAGGAGTCATGAGATCCGCAAATCGCATCGCATTCACATCGCCGCAGTTCGCAGTTCTCTCGGAGCAGCAAAAGCAGGATCTGCACCTGGCCGCGCTGGAGGTGTTGCGCCGCACGGGCGTGCGGTTCCACCATCGGGGCGCGCTGGAGATGCTGAAGAAGGCCGGGGCCTTCGTGTCCGACGGCAATCTGGTGAAGTTTCCGGCGCGGCTCATCACCGAGGCGCTGTCGTCGCCGCCGAGCCGCGTCGTCATGTGCGACCGGGATGGCGCGCCGGCCATGTTGCTGGAGGGGACCCGGACGTACTTCGGGACTGGGTCGGATTGCCTGAACCTTCTGGACCCGGAGACGGGGGCCCATCGCCCGTTCACCCAGGCCGACATCGTGAACGGCTACCATCTGTGCGAGGCGCTGCCCAACATCCACTTCGTGATGTCCATCGGAATCCCGTCGGATGTGGCGCCGGCCCTGACCTACGACGTGCAGATGGCGCTGATGCTGGAGCACACGACCAAGCCCATTGTCTTCGTTACCAACGACGGGGCCAGTTGTCGGCGGGCGATTGACATGGCGGCAGCGGTGGCAGGCGGGCACGAGGCCTTGCGCGAACAGCAGCATATTCTGCTGTACTCGGAGCCTTCGTCGCCGCTCCAGCAGTCGGAGACGGCGGTGGACAAGTTGCTCCTTATGGCCGAGCACGAACTCCCCGTAGTGCACTCGCCTGGGCCACAGATGGGCGCGACGGCTCCCATCACGATGGCGGGCGGGCTGGTGATGTCGCTGGCGGAAATCCTGAGCGGCCTGGTTGTGCACCAGTTGCACAGGCCGGGCGCGCCATTTGTCTTTGGCGCGGGCCTGCACCACATGGACATGGGCGCGATGCAGATTTGCTACGCTTCGCCCGAGTTCCAGTTGACCAAGGCAGCGGTGGCCGAGATGGGGCGCTGGTACGGGCTGCCCACGTGGGGATACGCGGGCTGCTCCGACGCGAAGGTGATGGACGAGCAGGCGGCGCTGGAGGCCATGCTGTCGGTCCTCATGGCGAAACTCAGCGGGGCGAACCTGATTCACGACGTGGGCTACATGGAAAGCGGCCTTACCACATCGTTTGAGATGATCGTGCTGACCGACGAACTCGTCGCGATGGCGGATCACGTGATGAAGGGCATTGAGGTCAGCGAGTCCACGCTCATGGTGGATGAACTGGATGCGGTGGGGCCAGGCGGCAACTTCCTGGGGACGCGCACGACGCTCCAGCGGTTCCGCGAGTTCTGGTTCCCGAGCCTCTTGGATCGCAAGATGCGGCCGCAGTGGGTGGAGGCTGGGGCGACAACCCTGGGGCAGCGACTCACGGCAAAGGTGCGGGACATCTTGCGGAATCATTCGCCGAAACCGCTGCCGCCGGAAATCAAGCGGCGCGTGTGGGACATCGTCTCCAGCGCCAACTAACGCAGACCGAATTCCATTGCGAAGAGGGTTCAAGTGGATACGAACTACAGCGCTCATCAGACTCCGCAATTCCGCGTGCTGTCGGATGCGCAGGCGCGGGTCATCTACTACGGGGCCTTGGAGGTCCTGAACCGCACGGGCGTGAATGTGCACAACGCCGAGGCGCGGGACTTGCTGGCGAAGGCCGGCGCTCGCGTGGATGGCGTGCGGGTATGGATTCCGCCGCACATCGTGCAGGACGCCATCGCCGCGACGCCGCGCACGTTCACCCTGTGGGGCAGGGATGGCAAGCCGCGCATCCAGGTGGCGCCGGACCGCGTTCACTTCGGCCCCGGGCTGACGAACACGTATTTCGTAGACCCGGAGACCGGCGAGCGGCGCAAGACGCGGCGCGGCGACCCGGCGCTCACCGCCAAGGTGTGCGATGCGCTGCCGAACATAGACTACGTCATGGGGCTGGGCCTCATCGGCGACGTGCCGCCCAACCTGGCCCCCGTGTACGAGTTCGCGGAGATGGTGGCCAACACCACGAAACCGGTGATGCCCTGGGCCTACAACCTGGACAACGCGCGCGACATCTACGAGATTGCGGTGGCGGTGGCAGGCAGCGAAGAGGCCCTGCGTCGTCGGCCGTTCCTGGCCTTCTTCGCCACGTTCCAGGCGCCGCTGATGGCGACGGATCACGATTTGGCCAACGTGCTGTGGATGGCCGAGCGGGGGATTCCGGTCATCTACCTGGGCGGGGGCGCGGCGGGCAGCACGGCGCCGATTACCGGCGCGGGGCTCCTGGTGTCGTATCTGGCGGGGGCGCTGACCGGGCTTGTGGCGGTGCAACTGAAGGCGCGCGGCGCTCCCATTTGTATCGGGGGCGTCCCCGAGCCGACGGACCTTCGCACGGCCCGCCCGGCCTACGGCGGCCCGGAAATGAGCCTGTACAGCGCGGCCATGTCAGATTTGGCGCGGTACCTGGGCGTGCCGTTCATGGGGACGGCCGGGGCGTCCGAGGCCAAGGTGCTGGACCTGCAGGCGGCGATTGAGTGCACGGTTCAGGTGCTGATGTCCGGCCTGAGCGGGGCGAGCCTGGTGCACGATGTGGGCTTCCTGGATTGCGCCGACATCGGCTCGCTGGAGTCGGTTGTCATGAACGATGAGATCATCGCCATGGCGCGCCGAATCCTGCGCGGGGTTGAGGTCAGCGACGCGAGCATGATGCTGGACCTGATTGACAAGGTTGGCCCCGGCGGCGAGTTCATGTCCACCAAAGAGACGGCCAAACTGTGCCGCTCCGAAATCTGGACGCCCACGCTGTTTGACCGCGAGCCGTGGGTCAATTGGGAGATGAACGGCGCGCTGACCACGCTGGACCGCATTCGCCGGAAACTGCGCGACATCCTCGCGAATCACCGCGTGCCGCCGCTGCCCGCCGAGACCGAGGCGCGCATCCGCGCCATCTTGGAGGCCGCCGAGGCACGCGAGCGACGCAACGGGTAGACGGCTATGGGCACTGCGATCTCGTTCACGCTCAACGGGCGGCCGGTAACGGTTCAGACGGAGCCAACGCGCACGCTGCTGGAGGTCCTCCGCTCCGAGTTCGGCCTCACGGGGACCAAGCAGGGCTGCGACCTGGAGGGGGAGTGCGGAGCCTGCACCGTGCTGCTGGATGGAGTGCCGGTGCGGTCGTGCCTCACGCCGATGGGCAAAGTGGCGGGGCGGGATGTGTTGACCGTGGAGGGGCTTGGCGACCCCGACCACTTGCACCCGCTGCAACGGGCGTTCGCCGAGACGGGCGCGGTCCAGTGCGGGTACTGCACGCCCGGGATGCTCATGGCGGCTGCCGGCCTGCTGACGCGCAATCCCAACCCCACCCGCGCGGAGATTGTGGAGGCGCTGGAAGGCAACCTGTGCCGCTGCACCGGCTACGTGCGGATTGTGGCCGCGGTGGACTTGGCGGCGGCGTGGATGCGCGGCGACGCGCCATCGGGCGTTGCCGCGCCGCAGACGAGGCCCGTCGGCGGGGACCTGCTGCGGGTGGACATCGCCGAGCGAGTTACCGGCCGCACGCGGTATGTGGAAGACATGCCCATGCCCGGCGCGCTCCACGTGCGGGTTGTGCGCAGTCCCCACCCCCACGCACGCGTGGTGGCCATAGACGCGGGGCGGGCGATGCAAGTGCCCGGCGTGCTGCGGGTGCTCACCGCGGCCGACATCCCAGGGCAGAACAGCATTGAGGGCTACAGCAAGGACGAGACGGTGCTGGCGCCCGTGGGCGGCACGGTCAAGATGGTGGGGGATGCGGTGGCGCTGGTGATTGCCGAGACGCCAGAGGCAGCGGAGGAGGGCCGACGGGCGGTCAGGGTGTCGTATGAGCCGCTGCCTGCGCTCCTGGATGTGGACGAGGCCCTTGCGCCCGACGCCGTGGAAATCCACGCTGGCGGGAACGTGCTGAGCACCTTTTCGGTGGCGCATGGAGATGTGGATGAGGCGCTGGCTGCGAGCGACGCGGTGCTGGACGTAACGTACCGCACGTCGTACCTGGAACACGCCACAATAGAACGCGAGGCGGCCCTGGGGTATATAGACGAAGAGGGTCGCATCACCATCGTGAGCGGGACGCATGAGCCGCACTGGCATCGGGACTTCGTCGCGCCGGTGCTGGGGCTGGAGCCGTCGCAGGTTCGGGTCATCATGCCGCCCACGGGCGGGTCCTTCGGCAAGCGCCAGGATCCGTGGCTGGCGGCGGCGACGGCGCTGGCGGTGTACCACATGCGACGACCGGTGCGCGTGGCCTACACCCGCCGCGAATCCTTTGACGCCTCGCCCAAACGACACCCGTACACAAGCCGGTACACGGTGGGCGCGACCGCCGATGGGAGAGTTACGGGTCTGCGACTGCACATCACCGCCAACACGGGCGCGTATGACTCCGGGGGCTACTGGATTCCCAACTACGCCGTGGTGGCAGGCGGCGGGCCATACCGCTGGCGGGGCGTGGACGCCTTCGCGCAGAGTGTCTATACCAACGGGCCCAAGTCGGGCCAGATGCGCGGATACGGCACGCCGCAGTCCAACTTTGCCCTGGAGTGCACCCTGGACGAGTTGATACAGCGGCTGGGCGATGATCCGGTGGAGTTCCGCTTGCGCAATGCCATTCGGCAGGATGAGGCCACATGGCTCGGCTACCCCGTGGCGGAGTCGCTGGGCTACCGCGAGGTGCTGGAGGCGATTCGCCCGCACTATCGGGCGCTTGAGGCGGCGGCGCGTGCATTCAACGAAGGCGAAGGCCCTTGGCGCAGAGGCGTGGGGCTGGCGGGCATGTGGTACCGCTTCGGCAAGTACGGCATCCCGCGCGTCGCGGCGGAGGCGGAACTGGGGCTGGACGGGCGTTTCGTCGTGTACTGCTCCGCGCCGGACTACGGACAGGGCATCACAACCGTGATTGTGCAACTGGCCGCCGAGACGCTGGGCGTTTCGCGCGACGCCATCCGCCTGGTGAACGCGGACACGGCGACGACGCTGGATAGCGGGGTTCCCGGGGCGTCGCGAGCCACCTACTGGGTCGGCGGGGCGGTGTCCCGCGCGGTGGCGGCGTTGCGGGAGGTGGTGGCCGAAGCGGCGTCGGAGATGCTGGACTGCCCGCCGTCGGCCGTCGTGTTGGCCGATGACCGCGCGCTGGTGCAGGGCGACCGGAGCCGTTTCGTTCGCCTGGGCGATGTTGCGGCGGAAATGGAGCGGCTGGGGCAGTCCCGCAAGGTACGGGGCGTCTTTGACTTGAGCGCGCAGTTCCCCAATCATGAGCGGGAAGTGTACACGCCCCATTTCGTTACCGGCGCGCAGGTGGCCGAGGTGCTGGTGAACGTGGCGACGGGCCAGGCGCGGGTAACTCGCATGGTGGCGGCGCACGATGTGGGCCGGGCCATCAACCCACGGGACGCTCGTGGGCAGATAGAAGGGGCCATTGTGATGGGGCTGGGGGCTGCGCTGATGGAGGAGTACGTGCCGGGGGTTACCACCGGCTTCTCCAACTACTACATTCCCACGGCCAAGGCCATGCCCGAGATAGACGTCATCCTGGTGGAGGTGCCGAGTTATCAGGGGCCTCTCGGCGCGAAGGGGCTGGGCGAGGCGCCGATACTCCCTACCGCGCCGGCCATTGTCAACGCCATCTCCCGCGCCATCGGCGCGCGCATCCACGAGATTCCCGCCACGCCCGAGCGCATCCTGGCTGCTAGAGGGGGAGGGCTACGATGACGCTGTATCACGTGGCTGCGTCGGTAGAGGAAGCCTTGAGGGTTCTGGAAGAGTACGGCGGCGAGGCGCGCATCATCGCAGGCGGGACGGATGTGATGGTAGACATGCGCAAGGGGAAGATTGCGCCGCGCTGTCTGGTAGACATAACTCGGATTGCGGAGTTGCGGCAGATTGCCGTTGAGGGCGAGGTGGTGCAGGTCGGGGCTGCCGTAACCTTCGCCGAGATTCACCGGCACCCGTTCATCGCGCGGCGCGTTCACGTGCTGGCCGAAGCCGCGCGCTCGGTGGGCGCGCTGCCGATCCAGACGGCGGCGACATGGGCGGGCAACATCGTGCAGGCGATGCCCGCCGCCGACGGCGCCATCGCGGCGGTGGCGTTGCAGGCCGAGGCCCGCGTGGCCGACAGGGCGGGGGCGGAGTGGAAACCCGTGGAGGCGCTCTTCGCGGGGCGGGGGGTCTCGGCGGTGGATTCGCGCCGCCAGATGATCACCCACATCCGATTTCGCGTGCCGCCGGTGCGGTGGGGGAGCGCGTGGAGCCGCGCAGGACGCCGGGAGTCGCTGGTGCTGCCCACGCTGAACTGCGGGGTAAGCGTGCGCCTGGGCGATGATGGCAGGATTGAGGATGTGGCCATCGCGCTGGGGCCTGTGGCTCCGCGCCCGTACCGCGCCCGGGACGCGGAGGCGGTCCTGCGCGGGAGGTTGCCCGATGCGGATGCTTTCGCCGAAGCGGGCTGCGTCATCAGCGGCGATTGCAACCCACGCACCAGCCCGGCCCGGGCGACCCGCGAATACCGCCTGGCGCTGATTCCGGAGATGGTGGTGCGGACGCTGGAGGCGGCCACGGAGCGCGCCCGGCATTTGACAGAAGAGGCAGTGCCTTCCAATATTTGACATAATATCATAGTCTAGGAGGAACCTACCATGACAATCAGTACCCAGGCATTTCCACGGTTGGAGATGCTCACCAAGGAGCAGTGCGAAGTCATCCACCGCGCGTCGCTGGAGATTTTGCGGCGGACCGGCGTGCGCGTGTACCACGAGGAGGCGCTGACCCTGTTGCGGCAGGCGGATGTCAGCATCACCGACGGCAACCTGGTGCGGTTCCAGCCCGGGCTTGTGGAGTGGGCCTTGGCGCAGGCGCCGTCGCGCATCGCCCTGTGCAAGCGGGGGAGCAACGAGGTGGGCGCGGCGTTGGAGGGGCGCAACGTGAACTTCGGCACCGGCTCGGACTGCCCCAACTACTTGGATCCGCGCACCGGGCAGGTTCGCCCGTTCACGCTGGCCGACGTGGTGGACGCGATTCACGTGGTGGACGCTCTGCCCGAGTTGCAGTTCTGCATGTCCATGGGCATTCCGTCGGACCTGAAGACGGCCAACGCCTACCGCCATCAGTTTGCGCTCATGCTGGAGCACACGACGAAGCCCATCGTGTTCGTGTGCGACGACCGCGCCGACTGCGAGGCGATTTCGGCGATGGCAGCGGCGGCCGCAGGAGGCATGGAGCAGTTGCGGCTGAATCCCACGCTGCTGCTGTATTCCGAGCCGTCCACGCCGCTGAAGCATTCCGAGACGGCCACGGGCAAATTGCTGTTCATGGCCGAGAACATGTTGCCCATCGTGCACTCGCCCGCGCCCATGATGGGCGGGACGGCGCCGGTAACCATGGCGGGCGCGCTGGCCCTGGGCAACGCGGAAACGCTGTCCAGCCTGGTGATGCACCAATTGAAGCGCCCTGGTGCGCCGTTTGTGTACGGGAGCGGCCTGCACCACATGGACATGAAGACGACCATCAGCGTGTACGGCGCGCCGGAGTTCCAGTTGGCCCGCGTGGCCGTGGCCGAGATGGGGCGCTTCTACGGCTTGCCCACGTGGGGGTACGCCGGCCACTCGGACAGTTGCACCATGGACGAGCAGGCGGCGGCCGACGCGACGTTCTCCGTCCTGGTGGCGCTGCTGGCGGGCAACAACCTGGTGCACGATGTGGGCTACCTGGAAGCCGGCCTGACGACATCGCCGGAGATGATCGTGTTCACCGCGGAAATCATCTCCATGATGCGCGCGTTCATGGGCGGCGTGGCGCTGGATGCCGAGTCGCTGGCGCTGGACGTGATTCACAAGGTGGGGCCGGGCGGCGACTTCCTCACCCAGAAGCACACGCTGAAGCACTTCCGCGACCTGTGGGAGCCGAGCCTGTTCAGCCGCCAGCGGATGGAGGATTGGGTGGCGCAGGGCAGCAAGCGGTTGGGGCAGCGCCTGAAGGAGAAGACGCTTGCCATCCTTGAGAGCCACAAGCCGCAGCCGCTGCCGGATTCGGTGCGCGCGGAGATTGAGTACATTCTGAAGGGCAAGTGATGTGAGCAAGACACGCCGCAGGGGCACAAAGGGCAGGGAGTGCAGACCATTCTCTGCGCTTGCTGTGACCCTGCGGTGGGCAAAGCGGCCGCAAGATGGGCCAGGGCGCACGGGTGCAAACGTAGTGCGGGAGATTCTTCGGCGCTCCGCGCCTCAGAATGACAGTTGGTGGGGGT
>JBBIHX010000019.1:0-6624 GCA_037446815.1 Caldilineae bacterium
AAGCAATCCCTGGGGCGCGAGGTTGCTTCGCTTCGCTCGCAACGACACACGAGGAAAATGTCCATGCGTTTCACCAACACAAGACGAAACCAAGTCTGAGCCTGGGGCGATTTTGTCGGGCCGCGGGCTTGTGATATGATACACACTATGCTTGCGCAGGCTCCGAGAGCCATCGCGAATCGGCTTCGCAGCGTACATGCCTGGACGTGGGCCGTCGCACTGCTGACACTGGCAGGCGCGGCCCTTCGCGCATTCCGCCTGGGCTCCCACAGCCTGTGGTACGATGAGGGGTTCAGCGTGTACCTGGCCTCCATGTCCCTGCGCGAGGCCACAGCCTGGACAGCCCGCGATGTCGCCCCGCCGCTGTACTACTACCTGCTGCACTTCTGGCAGGCCGCGTTCGGCACGAGCGAGGCCGCCGTTCGGTCGCTCTCGGCGCTGGCCGGAACCCTCACCATCCCCTTCATGTACCTTGTGGGCAAGGCGCTGTTCGGTCGCCTGTCGGGCTTTCTGGCCGCCGCGCTGGTGGCAGCATCCCCGCTGTACATCTGGTACTCGCAGGAGACGCGCACCTACGCCCTGCTCACGTTCCTCGGCCTGGTAGCGGCGTGGTTCCTGCTCAAGGTGCTCACCGAGCACAGCGGGCGTCGGCGGCTGTACTGGGTGGGGTTGCTGTTCGCTGCGGCGGGCGCAAGCCTCTCTCACATGACCGGCGCGCTCCTCGTGGCTTTTCTTGCCGTGGCCTTCCTGCTGGGCTGGATTGCCTGGGTTCGGCGCCCGGCGGTGCTGGCAGAGGGGCTTGCGGTCGCCGCGGCATTCGCGCTCCTGCACGTCCCCTGGATTCTGCTCGCGGCGAAGAACCTGGGCCTGTATCGCGGCTACTGGCAAGGGACGCTGGGCATTGGCGGGGTCGTGCGGCGGGTCTTCTTATCTTACTGGACGGGTGAGACGCTGCTCAGCCGGACGGCGGAGGCGCTGCTGCCGGCGTTTGTCGCGGTGTCGGCGTTGACAGCGGCGGCGCTCCTTGTGGCCGCGCTTCGGCGCGCCGGCCCGCTGGGGGAATCGCCGCTGCCCCGTTGGTTCGCCCTGCTGTTCCCGACGCTGTACACGGCGTTGCCCGTGGGACTGTTCATCGCGCTGTTTCTGAATCGGCCCAAGTTTGAGACGCGACACCTGCTGTTCGCGTCGCCGGGGTTTTTCCTCATCGTTGGGGCGGGGCTTGCCGTCCTCCTGGGTGGGCGGCAGTTCCGCGCACGTTGGACGCGGTGGGCAGCGCGGGGCTTGGGCGCCGTGGCGCTCGTGTTCGCGCTCGGCGTGTTCGCGTATGGGAACTACAACAACTACTTTGACCCGCGCTTCCAGCGGGACGATTTCCGCAACGTGGCGCGGTACATCAAAGAACGCATCGGCCCCAACGAGACGGTCATCCTGTGCGCGGGGCACTTCTTCCCCGTCTTTCAGTACTATTTCGGCCCGGACAACTGGCACCCGCTTCCCAACGATCCCATCCTGGATGTGGACAACGTGCTGACTTATCGTGTGGCCGACGACCTGAACCGCATCCTCGCGGGCAAGGACGGCGTTTGGGTCGTGTTCTGGCAAGACCACATCGCCGACCCCAACGGGTTCCTCACCATGATGCTCAACGAGGAAGGGATACGGCTTCCGTCCGGCCCCCAGTTCTGGGGCGTGCGGTACGCCCACTGGGCCTTGAATCCCGACGCGCACTTCTCCAGCGAGCCGCGGGTGCAACACCCCCAGCGCGTCAATTTCGGCAATCGCTTGGAGTTGCTGGGGTGGTCCGTGGGCGTGGCCGACTACCTGATCCTCTACTGGCAGGCGCTGCAACCGCTGGACCGGGGCTACGCGGTCTCGCTGCGATTGCTGGATGCCGACGGGGAGTTTTGGGGCGCGCTGGACCGTCGCCCCGCCGGGTACTACTTCCCCACGAGTCGCTGGCGGCCCGGCGAGCCGGTCTTCGGGAGCAACCTTGTGCCCGCCTTGCCAGGGACGCCACCCGGCGACTACTACCTGGAAGTGGTGGTGTACGACGAGGAGACGAAGGAAGGGCTTGACGTGCTGAACGAGAGCGGGGCGGCGCAGGGGCAATCGGCGCGCATCGGCCCGGTGCAGGTCCGCGCGCTGCAACCCGCGCAAGAGGCCGATCTCCCCGCCGAGCGCAGGCCGACGCCGCTGGGGGGGAATCTGAATCTCGTCGCCTGGCAGGTGGATCGGGAACAAGCGTCGCCCGGCGAGACGGTGTCGGTTGTGGGGTATTGGCAAGCCGCCGGCACTGTCCGGGCCGACTATGACGGCGTGCTCACGCTGGTGGGGAGCAACGGCATCGTCGTGGCGGAGAAGGCTATGCCGCTGGGCACGCCCCAGTATCCCACATCTGCCTGGGCCGCCAGTAGCCCGGTTCGGTGGGTGGCAAGGCTGGCCATTCCGGCGGCGGCCTCGCCGGGCGCGTATACGCTGAAGGTGCGGCTGCGCGACCGTGCGGACGGCAGGGCGGTCGGCGACGCGGCCACCATCGGCGAGATACGGGTCAGCGGCCCGCCGCGGGTGTTCACGCCGCCTGAGGTGGGGCTGACCGTGGGAGCACGGTTTGACGTCTACGCGGAACTGTACGGCGCGAACGTGGAGCCGACAGCCGTCGCCGCGGGCGAGCCGATTCGGGTTACACTGTTCTGGCACGCCGCGGAAGAGATGCCCAAGTCGTACACCGTGTTCGTGCACCTGATTGACGCCGAGAACCGAATCTGGGCGCAGCAGGACAGCATCCCGCAGGGCGGCGCGAGGCCGACAACCGGCTGGCTCCCCGGCGAGTACATCGCCGACACATACACGCTGCAGGTGAAGCCGGATACGCCGCCTGGGGAGTACTGGATAGAAGTGGGGCTGTACGACGCCGGCGATCCGACCTTCCCGCGGCTGCGCGTGTTGGGGGCCGAAGGACAACCGACGGGCGACAGGGTCTTGTTGGCAAAGATTGCGATACGGTGATAAAATAGGACACTCTAGGGGGCTCTGGGAGGCCACAGGCGCGCTGTCGGCGCGGGCAATGGGACGGCGTCGCCATCCGCCGAAATCCAACTACGTGAGGGGGCCTTGAAAGAGTACGCTGCACCAAGACGCCTGCTGGCGAATGCCTGCGTGAGGGGGCTTTGCCTCTCGCAGTTTACGGCGCTGGTGGGAAACTTTGCACTGTACTTCGCGTCCATGGCGCTGGTGGAAGAGATCACGCACTCCAGTACCCAAGTGGGCCTGATGATCTTCTCCAGCACGCTGCCCGGGTTCCTCTTCGGGCTCATCGCGGGGCCGTATGTAGACCGCCACGACCGCATCGCCGTCATCAAGTGGGGCTGCATCCTGCGAGTGCCCATCGGCATCGGGTTCGCCCTAGCCATGTACTTCGCGCCGCACACATCGTCGCTGCTGTGGGTTGTCTACATTTGCAACTTCCTGCTGTCGGCGCTGGCCCAGTTTGTGATCTCGGCGGAGGCTTCGGCCATCCCACGCTACGTAACGTCCGAGCAGTTGATGGGCGCCAACTCGCTGTTCAACCTGTCGTCGGTGGTCTCGCAGGGCATGGGCGTCATCCTCATCGCGCCGATTCTGCTGAAACTGGGCGGCGCGTGGCTCGTGGGCGTCGTGAGCACTGCCTTGTACGTCGCGTCGTGGTTGGCCATCGTGGGCCTGCCGCGCGGCGGTTCGGAGGTTGACCCGACCAAGCCGACCGTGAAGAACGGCTTCCTGTCCGCGCTGGTGGACTTGAAGCAGGGATGGGCCTACATCGCCAGCGACCGATTCGTGTGGCTGGCTGTTATCCAGATGGTGCTGGCGGCGACGGCGGTGTTGGCGGTCTCCACATTGGCGCCGGGCTTCGCCAACCGCATCCTCGGCAAGCATGTGGCGGACGTGGCCTATGCGGCGCTGCCCGCGGGGCTGGGCTTCGTGAGCGGCCTGATGTTCATCTCCAGCCGCCACGGGCTTCGCCTGTCGCGGCAGGCGTGGTCCGCGCTGGGGTTGACCCTCTTCGGCGGGGGGCTGCTGGGCTTCTCGCTGCTCACCATGCTGAAAGGGCTGCACCTGCTGGGCCTGGCGTTCACGGTGGCCCTCGCGGGCTTCGGCTTCGCGCTGACCATGATTCCCGCTCGCACCATCTTGCAGGAGCGGCCGGCTCCCTACATGCGGGGGCGGGTCATCTCCACGCAGATCGTGCTGGCGAACGCCGCCTCCACGCTGCCAATGCCGGCGACGGGGGGTCTGGCCGACCTGTGGGGCATCCAGCAGGTCTTGCTGACCATCGCCGCAATCGTCTTGGGCATGGCCGGTCTGAGCGCGTACATGGTACGCAGGGAACGGGCCAGAGCGGCGGTGGCGGCAGCATCCGCCAAGGTTGAGGAGGTATCTTGAGGAAGGCAATCGCTCTGCAGTTTCTGGCAGGCGCACTGCTGGCTACGGCCGTAGTGCTCCTGAGCGGCTGCGGGTCGCGCCCCATCCTGTCCGATGTGGACGTCAGCCCCAGTCTTATCTCGCCGAACGCTGACGGCGTGGCCGACGTAACGCGCATCTCCTACCGGCTCACGGCAAGCGCCGACCTGTCCATCTACCTGCTGGACGCCCAGGGCGCGAAGCACTACTTCCGCAAAGACCAGCGGCGCTCGGCGGGGCGGTACGGCGTGGACTTTGGCGGCGTTGTGGATGGCCGCATGCTTCCCGATGGCGATTACGAACTGGTCGTTGAGGCGGTGGACGCCCAGGGGCAGACCCACCGCGTCAGCCGCCCGCTGTCCCTGCGCGACGCGGATACCGTCCTGCCCGAATTGCTCAACTTCAGCGTGTATCCGCAGCGGTTCACGCCGAATCAGGACGGGTACGATGACCGCGTCAAGGTGTCCTACTACCTGACGAAGCCCGCCGACGTGCGCGTGTTCCTGGTGGACAAGGATGGGAATCGGTTCCCGCTGGCCGAGCAGGAGGGCGTGGTCAAGCCCGGCGAGGTGGGCACGCACATCTACGACTACGCGGGAGGGGTGGACGAAGGCGCGACACCCCCGCCCGACGGTCTCTACGAGGTCCGGGCCGAGGCCCGCGACAAGGTCGGCAATTTCACCGTGGTTACCAGCACGCTGGAGATCGCCGAAGGTGGGGTTCCTCGCGTGGACATCGTCCAGGCGGCGGTGGAATTCTACCCCAAGGTCGTGCCCATCGGCCAAATCCTCGCCTTCACCCTGACGGTGGAGAACATCGGCTCGGTGCCGGTGCGGACCACAGGGCCCGCGCCCGGAACGCTATATACCAGCAGCCAGAACTTCAACACACTGGGCTACGCGGAGTCGCCCGGGGCGTGGCGCGTGGGCATTGACTTTGAGGGCAACAGCAGCGGGCGGCCCTATCCATACCGCTGGGCGCTGGCCCCCGACAACGAACTCACCGTCATCGGCGAGGGGAAGTACCTGATGCCCGGCCAGCGCGCCACAGTTACGGGCTTCATCCGCATCACCGACAAGCCGCCCAGGAACTCGCCGCACTTCTGGGCCGGACTGATTCACGAGGACGTGCAGATTCTGCTGGACCACGTGGACCCGCAGGCGATTGAGATTGCGTACTAGCCGTCAGCAATCAGCGGTCAGCGGTCGGCAGCTGGCGCCAGCAATTCGCAAGTTGCCATGCCTTTCGCTGATGGCTGACGGCTGATGGCTGACCGCCAATGCCTGAAGGCTGGGGGGCGATGAATGACCTCTCCATCATTGTTGTCAGTTACAACTCCCGCGAGTTGACACGGGCGTGCCTGCGCTCGGCGTTTGCGGGCCTGGAGCGATCCGCCTTGCGCGGCGAGGTCTGGGTCGTGGACAACGCCTCGGCGGACGGCAGCGCCGACATGGTGCGGGCGCAGTTCCCCCAGGCGCGCCTCATCGCCAACCCGGAGAATCGCGGGTTCGCCGCCGCCAACAATCAGGCCATCGCCCGATCCGACGCGCGGCACGTGCTGCTGCTCAATTCCGACGCCGAGGTGCGCGGCGACGCCCTGGGCGCCCTGGTGCGCACGCTGGACGGGAGGCCCAACGTCGGCGCGGTGGGCGCGCGGCTGGTCTATCCCGACGGCTCGTTCCAGCATTCTGCCTTCCGCTTCCCCGGCTTCGCGCAGATTCTGCTGGACTTCCTCCCGCTCCACCATCGTCTGCTGGACTCGCGGCTCAACGGCCGCTACCCGCGCCGCCTGTACGCGGGCACGGAGCCGTTCCCCGTGGATCACCCACTGGGCGCGGCGCTGATGGTGCGCGCGGAAACCATCCGCCAGGTGGGGCCGCTGGACGACGGGTTCTTCATGTACTGCGAGGAGATTGACTGGTGCTGGCGGATGCGCAAGGCGGGGTGGCAGATTCTGTGCGTGCCGACGGCCGAGGTGATGCACCACGGCGCGGGGACGACGCGCAAGTTCCGCGAGGAGATGTTCGTGGCGCTGTGGCGGAGCCGCTTCCGCCTGTACGAGAAGCATCGCGGCCCGCGCTACGCCGCGTGGGTGCGGCGGTGGGTGCGGCTGCTCATGGCGGCCGACGGGGCGCGCATCAAGCGGCGGCTGGCGCGGGGCCAGATCGCGCCCGACGAGGCGCGGGC
>JBBIHX010000019.1:6724-32514 GCA_037446815.1 Caldilineae bacterium
TACGTTTGGCGAATGGATAACGTGAAGATCGCAGCGGTCGTACTGACGAAGAACGAGGCGCGGCACATTGCCGACTGCCTGGCCACGCTGGACTGGGCAGACGAGCGCGTCGTCTTTGACTCGTTCAGCGACGACGCCACGGTGTCCATCGCCCACGCGTCCGGCGCACGGGTGATTCAGCACGCCTTCAAGGGCTACGCCTCGCAGCGCAACGCCGCGCTGGAGCAGGTGGACGCCGACTGGATCTTCTTTGTGGACGCCGACGAGCGCGCCACGCCGGAACTGGGCGCCGAAATCCGCGAGGTCATGCGCCGCCCGGAGGTGGGCTGGTGGGTGCCCCGCCGCAACATCATCTGGGGCAAGCACATCCGCCACACGGGTTGGTCGCCCGACTACCAGATGCGCCTGCTGAAGCGCGGGTTCGCGCGATACGACCCCGCCCGCGAGGTGCACGAGGTGGGCTTGCTGGACGGCGCGGAGGGCTACCTGCGCAACCCGCTCACCCACTACAACTACGACACCATGCGTCAGTTCGTGCAGAAGCAGGGCCGCTACACCGAGTACGAGGCCCGCATCCTGCTGGAATCGGGCGTCGTGCCCCGCGCTCGCGGACTCATCGGCCAGCCCCTGCGCGAGTTCTACCGGCGTTTCGTGGCGCTCCAGGGCTACAAGGACGGCCCCCACGGCCTCCTGCTCAGCGCCCTGATGGCCTACTACGCCTTCCGTCGCGTGCAGATGGCGCGGAGGATTGCCCGTGGGCGGTAGATTGCGGCGTATTTGGCGGGCCGTCAACAAGTTCTTCCAGGCGGCAGCGACCGCGCTGTTCCTGTTCCTCTTGCTCGTCGGCCTTCGCTCGGATGCATACCCACACGACAAGGTGCTGGAGCAGCGGCTGGAGGTCCTCACGGCGGGCCAACGGTTCAGCGTCGCGGCATGGGAGGTCAAGGCGCTCACCGACAAAGCCCTGCAACTCATCCGCGGGTCGCGCCTTGACGAGGGCGACACGGCGCTGGTGCGGGAGTTCTTTGACGTGGCGGGGCGCATCGGGAGCCTGCGGGCGGAGGCCGAGCGCCTCGCGGCGCAGAAATTCCACATGTCGGCGCGGGCGGCAGAAATCCAGGCGGAGTTGAAGACGCTGTACGCCAGGCGCGACGCCCTGGAAGACGACGCGGAGGACATCCTGGCGCTACAGGTAACGCGGGCGCTGCGCGAGAACCGCCTGCACACGCGCATCCTGGGGTGGGATGTCATCTGGCCGCCGGTTACGAGCGAATTCGTGGACTTGCCGCTCCTTCTTGTGGTATCGCCCAGGGAGCGGATTGAGCGCCGCGTGGACTACCTCCTCGTCCCCGACCTCACTGTGGCCGAGATGGAGGAGATTGAGGACGCGGTTCAGCGAATGGGCTATTCGGGGCTCGTTACCCACATCGGCGGGCTGGCGACGTATCCTGCCATGATCCCCGAAATCTACGGCCTGGGGTTCGTCCTAGACACGATGCCCCACGAGTGGGTGCACGACTTTCTCGCCTTCTACCCGCTGGGCTGGGCCTATGGCACGTCGGGCCCGCTCACCACGATGAACGAGACGGTGGCCGACATCGTGGGCGAGGAAATCGGGCAACACCTGGCGCGGCGCTACTATCCCGAATACGTGCGAAAGCCCCAGCCCTCGCCGACCCCCCCGCCGCAGCCGTCGGAGCCGCCGCCCTTCAGTTTCGGCGCGTTCATGCGTGAGACGCGGCTCCGCGTGGACGACCTGCTGGCGCAGGGGCGCGTGGACGAGGCCGAGGCGTACATGGAACAGCGGCGGCTGGAACTCCAGGAGCACGGATACTATATCCGCAAGTTGAACCAGGCGTATTTCGCCTTCCACGGGTCCTACGCCACAGGGCCGGGGGCGGTGGATCCCATCGGGCCGCAATTGCAGAAACTGCGCCAGGCGTCGGCGTCGCTGCGGGACTTCCTGTTCACGGTGGCGCGCATGGATTCCTACGACGACCTGGTGCGCCTGGTGGGGACGCCGGAGCCCACGCCGACTCCCGTCCCCGCGACTCCGAGCCCGTAGGCGCGAACCCCGTGATCGCCCAGGAGCCCGCGTACCGGCCCCGGCACTACAACCCCATCTGTCATTCTCTGAGGCGCGAAGCGCCGAAGAATCTCGTTCCGGAACAACGCGGGGTTGTGCAACGCCGGGGATTCTTCGCTCCGCTCTCAAGATGACAACGCGCAACTGCGGTTGTAGTCTAGCGCGGGCCTTCGTCAAAGGGCGCGAATGCAACCTCCCCGTCGGGCGACTGCGTGAGTTGGCGGAGTTTCAGTTCGGCCTTGTCCAGCAGGTTCTGGCAATGGCGGACGAGGAGGCTGCCGCGCTCAAACAGGCGCAATGCCTCCTCCAGCGGCAGGTTGCCCGCCTCCATCTGCTCCACAAGCGCCTCCAGTTCCTGGAACGCCTCCTCAAAGGACAAAGCCTCAATCTCTGCGTTCGGACTCATGATGATTGAGCCTCCTCGTGATCTTGACCATCGGCAACGCACCCGCCGAATTCCCCGTCGCTGACCCGCACGCGAATCGCGTCGCCCGGGTGCACCTGGCGCACGCGGGTTACCAGTTCGCCCGTGGCGTGCAGCGAGACAATGGCATACCCGCGCGCGAGGGTTGCCTCGGGCGAGGCGCTGCGTAGGCGGTCGGCCAGGGCCTTCAGGTCGTGCTGCCGCTGGGACAGGGTCTGTCGCGCCGCCAGCGCCATACGGTGGGCAAATTCGTCGGCGCGCTGGCGGGCGCTCGCGATGCGCGCTTCGGGCGAGGCGAGGCGCAGCGCCTTGCGCACGTGGGCCAGGTTGTTGGCCGAATCTTGAACGCGCCGCGCCGTGATTCGGCTCATCCGTTCGGCCATGCTTTCCAGCGCCGCGAGGAGTTCCACGCGGTCGGGCGTTACGATTTCGGCGGCAGCGGTCGGCGTGGGCGCGCGGCGGTCGGCCACCAAATCTGCGATGGTGAAGTCGGTCTCGTGCCCCACGCCCGTAACCACGGGAATCCTGGAGCGGGCGATGGCCCTGGCGACGCGCTCGTCGTTGAACGCCGCGAGTTCCTCCACCGACCCGCCGCCCCGCGCCACGATGAGCACGTCGCAATCGGTGTGGCGGTTCAGCGCGTCCAGCGCGGCGACGATCTGATCGGGCGCTTCCTCGCCCTGCACCTGCGTGGGCGCAAGCGTCGCGGCCACGCATGGGAATCGCCGCCGCAGGACATGCAGGATGTCGCGCAGCGCCGCCCCATCCGGCGAGGTTACGATGCCAATGTGTCGGGGAAACGGAGGCAAGGGGCGCTTGCGCTCCTCGGCGAACAGCCCTTCGGCCCGCAGGCGCTCTTTCAGCCGCTCCAGTTGGATGTAGTACTCGCCCAGCCCCGCCGGTTGAATCTCGTCCACGTACAGTTGGTACGCGCCGCCGGCCTCGTACACGCCCACCCTGCCATGGGCCAGGACGCGGTCGCCGTTCTGGGGCAGCGTTTGCGCTCTGGCAACGGCGGAGCGCCACACGACGCAGGCGAGGACGGCGCCCGCATCCTTGAGTTTGAAGTACACATGCCCCGATGTAGGGCGCGACAGGTTGGAGACCTCGCCCTCCACCCACACATCCGCGAGCGTGGGGTCGTCCTCCAGAATGCCTTTGATGTGCGCCGTGAGTTCGCTCACGGTGAACGGTCGCGCGAACAAAGTTAACTGCAACATGAGTTCACTCCCTGTCGCCGTCGGGAAGCCGCGGACGGCAGACGGTCATGGCCCAGACGGCGCGCGCCCCCGCCTCCACCGCAGCCCGCGCGCAGGCCTCCAGCGTCGCGCCTGTGGTGCACACGTCGTCTATCAGCAAGAGCGACCTGTGGGCCAGCGCGGTGGGGTCGCCCTGAAATGCCCCTTGCACGTTCTCCCACCGCTCGGACGGCGATAGCGTAACCTGCGGCAACGTATGGCGGGTGCGGCGTAGGGCGTTCTTGGCGGCGGGGATGCCGATGGCGCGGCTGAACTCCGTCGCCAGCAGGTGCGACTGATTGTAGCCGCGCTCCTTCTGCCGCTGCGGGTGCAACGGGACGGCCACAACGACGTCCACGGGCAGGGGGCGGCGCTCCCAATCCCGGAGCAGCAGGCCCGCCAGCGGCCTCGCCAACACCCGCTGCCCGTTGTACTTGAAATTGTGGATGACCGTGCGCAGGGGCTCGTCAAACCAGGCCACCGACCGTATCCCGCGCAGCGCGCGCACGCCCCACGGGCCGGCCCGCCAAGCGGCGCGCGCGTCGGCGCCGATGTACGCGATTTGCGACAGGCACTGCGGGCACAGGTGGTATCCCACGCGCCCGCACCCGCCGCACTTGGGCGGGAACACCCAGTCCACCAGCGTCTCCAACGCCCTGGCGAAACCCGTGCCGCCGCCCATGCCTCATCCCTCGGACTCGCCCAGCGCGATGATGTCCCCCACGGCGGTACCTGTGGCGCGGATGACCCCCGGCGGCAACTCCACGATGAAACGGCACCCGCCCACCACGGGGCCCACGCGCCAGGGGGGCATGGCTTCCTCCAGCCGAAGCACGCGCCCGTCGCAATCCAGGTACAGCACATCTATCGGGAAGCGCATGAAGAAGGTATGGATGCTGTTATCGCCGACCAACACCAGCGCCTCGCCCGGCGCAAGGCAGGGGCGGAACATCAGCCCCCGCAGGCGCTCATGGAATGTCCGCGCTGCCGTGGCCCGGTCCGCGATGGTCGCTTGCTTGGAGCGATTGACGATGATCAAAACAGCGTCCCGAACACGTTGGAGTGGATGAGGATCAGGATGGCAGGCCCGAGGAGCAGGATGTAGATGCTCGGGAAGATGAGCAGGACGAGCGGGAACGTCATCTTGAGCGGGGCCTGCTGTGCCTTCTCTTCGGCGCGCTGGCGTCGGCGAATTCGCATCTGCTCGGACTGAATGCGCAGCACTTTGGCGATGCTCACGCCGAGTTGGTCAGCCTGAATCACGGCGGCGATGAAGTTGTTGACCTCGGGGACGTCCATGCGGGCGGCCATGTTGCGCAGGGCCTCGCGGCGGCTCTGGCCCATGCGCATCTCGGCTATAGCGCGGCCAAACGCGCGGCTCAGTTCGTTATCCCACTTCTCGTTGACCTTGGCCATGGCGGCGTCAAACCCCAGGCCCGCCTCCACGCTGATGGTGAGCAGGTCCAGGGCGTCGGGCAAGGCGCGGATAATCTCGGTCTTGCGCGAGCGGATCTTGCCGCCCAGCCAGATGACCGGCAGTTGGAACCCCAGGAGCGCAAAGACGATGGTGAGCAAAAACCGCTGCGCGACGGGCGCTCCGAGGGCATTCAGGAACAGGACGGCCACGCCGCCCAGCATCACGCCCGCCAGCCCCCGCACGCCGAGGAAGTCGGTGGCGCTCCAGTTGTTCGGGTTGCCCGCCGCCTCCAGTTTCAGGCGCGTGGACTCCACATACTGCTTGGGCAGGAACCGCGTAACGAACCGCGCGCTTGTGGCGATAAGCGGCTTGACGACGCGCTCCGAAAACGGCTGCGAAAGTTCCAGTTCCTCCAGGGTAACCGGCCGCGCCCCGTATTCGGCCAGCCGCTGCTCCAGCGGCGTAGGCTGCTTCGTGCCCGCCAGCGCGATGAAGATGAGCAGGATGGACAAGCCCACCAGCCCAGATACCACCAATGGAACGAGCATGCTTCCCCTCCTACTACACCTCGATCTTTATGATGCGCCGAATGATGGCGAACCCCGAGCCGATGAGGATGAAGATCATGGCGACCATGGCCCAGCCGCAGGGTTCACGGAACAGGGACAGGATGTAGTCGGCGTTGATGAGGTACAGGATGAGGCCAACGGCGAAGGGCAACAGGCCCACGATGATGCCCGTGCCCGTTTGCTGCGCGGTGAGCACGCGGATTTCGCCCTGGATCCGAATCCGCTCGCGGATGGTGAACCCGATGGTCTCCAGGATTTCGGCCAGGTTGCCGCCCACCTCGTGCTGCACGTTGATGGCGGTGATCATCAGGTCCAGGTCCGGGCTGGGCACGCGGCGCAGCATGTTGTTCATCGCCTGCTCGTAGGACAGGCCCAACCCAATCTCGCGCACCACGCGCTCAAACTCCGTGGAGACCGGAGGCGCCAGTTCCTTCGCCACGGTCTCCATGGACTGCAAGAGGCTGTAGCCGGAGCGCAGCGAGTTGGCCAGCAGCGAGATGGTATCGCCCAGTTGGTTGTTGAAATCCCTGAGGCGCTTGCTCTGCCGGCGGCGAATCCAGATGCGCGGCAGGAAGTAGCCGCCCACGCCCGCCAGCACGGCCAGGAACACATCCCGTTTCAGCACCAGGAGGAACAGAAACCCCAACAGCGTCGTGGCGATGTTGAGCAGCACGAACTCCGAGACGGTGAGTTTCAGGTCGGCGCGGGCGAGTTGGGTCGCCAGGTTCGCCGCGAATCTCTGGCGGCCGATCATCTGGTTGAGGCTGGACGTGATTTGCACGCCCTGCCCGCCGGAAGGCGACGCAAGCCCTTCGTCGCGGCCCGCGTATTGTTCCAGACGCGAGGACACGCGCGGGTCGCGCCCCGAAAGCATATTCGCCAACCCCAAGAAGATGAACACTACTCCCAAACCCACTAATATCGCCGCAATCAGGGATGCAGGCATAGCCTACTCCACACTCCCTAGGTGAGCCAACCCATCCACGCGGGCGGCCTCACGATATCTTCTTCACGACGCCAAAGGTGTCCGATGCAACGCGGATGTTGGCGGCCTCCAACTTCTCCATGAACTTCGGGCGGATGCCCGTCGGGCGGAGCCGCCCAATGACCTTGCCATCTTCCACGCCCACCTGCTGGAATCGGAAGATGTCCTGCATGACGATAGTGTCGCCCTCCATGCCGATGACTTCGGCGATGCTGACGACGCGCCGCACGCCGTCGCGCATGCGCTCCTGGTGCACGATGAGGTCAATGGCCGAGGCAATTTGCTCGCGGATGGCGCGGTGGGGCAGGTCCATGCCGGCCATGAGCACCATGGTTTCCAAGCGCGACAGGGCGTCGCGCGGGCTGTTGGCGTGCAGGGTCGTCATGGAACCATCGTGGCCGGTGTTCATGGCCTGGAGCATGTCCAGGGCTTCGGCCCCGCGCACCTCGCCCACGATGATGCGGTCGGGGCGCATACGCAGCGAGTTGATCACTAGGTCGCGGATGGTAACCTCACCTTTGCCCTCAATGTTGGGCGGGCGCGACTCCAGCGTAACCACATGCTCCTGCCGCAACTGCAATTCGGCCGCGTTTTCAATGGTGATGATGCGCTCGTCGTTCGGGATGTAGGCCGACAGGACGTTGAGCGTTGTCGTCTTGCCCGAGCCGGTGCCGCCGGAGATGAGGATATTGAGACGGCCCAGCACGCACGCCTTGAGAAAATCCAGCGACTCTTGGGTCAGCGTGCCGTACTCCACCAGATTCTCGGCGGTGATGGGGATTTTGGCGAATTTTCGGATGGTGAGCACCGGGCCGTTGAGCGCCAGGGGCGGGATGATGACGTTGACGCGAGAGCCGTCGGGTAGGCGAGCGTCCACATAGGGCGAGGCCTCGTCCACGCGGCGGCCCAGCGGCGCCACGATGCGGTCAATGATGCGCAACAAGTGCTCGTCGTCTTCAAATCGCACGGCGGTCTTCTCAATGCGGCCTCGGCGCTCAATGTACACGGCGTTGGGGCCGTTGACCATGATTTCGTTGACGGACGCGTCGGCCAGGAACGGCTCAATGGGGCCGTAGCCGATGATGTCGGCCACGATCTGCTCAAACATCCGATGGCGCTCGGTGCGGCTGAGGATGATGTTCTCCTGCGCCAGGATGGCGTTGAACAGTTCCTCAATGAGACGGCGCACATCTTCGCGCTTGGTAATGTCCGCCTTCTCGTCCATCTCGGAGACGAGGCGCTCCTGGATGCGCGCTTTGAGGTCGCGGTAGGTCTCTTCGGTCTGCGTCATCACCCCGGGCTGGCGCGCTCGGAGTTCCTCTAGCCGCGATGCCTTTTCCTCGGGTTGGGTTCCTTCAATTCGTTTCAGTAGCGACATGGTAGCACCTGCCTCTTGCAAGGGTTGGCGTGCGTCAGATAGCGCGCCCGAACAGGCCACGCCGCGCTTTGGGCGCAGCCGTCGGTTCGGGCGTCGCGGCCTCATCGCCGGCCTTGGGCATGAGTTCGGCCATGAGCAAATTTGCCAGGTCTGCGATAGCCTGGGCCACCGGACTCTTGCGATTGCCAAAGACGATGGGCACGCCCTCGTTGGCCGCCTGGATAGCGCTCCGCTCGTCCAGCGGAATCTTGGCGGCGACCGGGTGCTTGATGCTGGCTTCAATGTCGCGGGCGCTGATGGCCCCGCGGCGGTCGGCCATGTTGACGATGAGAATGGCGCGCTCTTCGGGATACTGAAGCGCGTCGGTAACCTCAAAGAACAGTTTGGCGTTCTTGATGGACGGGATGTCGGGCGTCGTGATGAGCAAGATGCGGTCGGAGATGTCCAGGATGCCCAGTACCAGGTCGTGCAACGAGGGCCACGTGTCCACGATGACGAAGTCAAAGAGCGTGAGAAGTTGCTGGACGATGGCCTTCAGATGCTCGGGCGCGACAAGGTCGGCCAGTTCCGGTCGGCTGGGCGCGAGGAGCACTTTGATGCCCGACGAATGCGGCGTGAGGACTCCGGCCAGCATGTCGGCGTCCAGGTCCTTGATTTGCGGGATGAGGTCAGCGATGCTGCGCGCAGCCTGGAGGTTCAACAGCACGCCCACGTCGCCAAATTGCAGGCTGGCGTCCACCAGCGCCACCTTGTAGTCGCCCAGGCCCTGCAGGGCGATGGCAAGGTTGACGGCGATGGTGCTGCGGCCCGTGCCTCCCTTGGGGCTGAAGACGGTGATGAGTTTGCCCTTGGGTTTGGCGGGCTTGGCGGCAACGCCCGTTACGCCCTCCATGGGAACGCCGGCCTGCTCCAGCGTTACCCGGCGGCTGAGGCCCAACTCGTACACGCGCCGAATGCTGTTCACCAGGTCGTCGGCGGTGAAGGGCTTGGTGAGGAACTCCCGCGCGCCCGCGAGCATGGAACGCCGCAGGTAGTCGGCATCGGCCTGCACCGACATCATGATGACCTGGGCATACGGGAACTTCTGGGTGATGGCCTCGGTCGCGGTGATGCCGTCCATCCCGGGCATGTTGATGTCCATCAGCACGATGTCGGGCCGCGTTTCTTTGGTTTGGCGCACCGCGTCCTCACCGCTGGCCGCCGTGCCCACGACCTCCAAGTCGCTCTCAAAGTACAGCAACTTGCGGAGGCTTTCGCGGGTCTCCGGGATGTCATCCACGATGAGTACGCGGATTTTGCGTTGGGTGCTTCCTGCGTCGCTCATTCCCATTCCTTCAGCCGCAATCTCACAAACGCCTACCGCGTGCTGGGTTGCAGTGTCTCAAGCGACTCGTCTCTGGTGATAGGTACCGTGATGTCAAACCGCGCCAGCATGTAGTCCAGCGTAACGGACTGGGTGGTTACCGTCTCCTGATCGGCCGGGTTGCGCAGGGCCAGTTCAATGGTGGCGCCGGCCTCCTTGGCGAACTGGAGCACGAGCGCATCCTGCTGGGGCATGAGGAGCGTAACCACGGCAGGGGGCTGCGGGACCGTCTGTGCCTGCTGTTGCTGGCCACCCTGCTGGGTCGTGGGCTGCGCTGGCGGCACGTACCAGGAACCCACGCGCAGAACCTCTATGTTCTGCAGCGTCAGTTGCGAAACCAGGCGTGGGATTTGAACGCCCTGGATGTCGCCTGGCTGGTTGCGGTCTAGTGGAAAAGCCACCTGGGTCTCTCGGTCCACCTGCAGGAAACGGAACGTGATGAGCACGTCCACACGGTCGCCGGTCTTGAGCGCATAGGAGACGCCGCTGAACTCGTCAATGGGGAAGGGATAGGCGACCATGCCCATGGGGACGAGGATGGACGCAGGGCCCTCGCCGCCGGCCAGTTCCTCGCGGGTCGCGATCATCTTCGTCTGAATGATCTGCCCCGAGAAGATGGGCGTCTTGGCGTATTTGCCCGCCAGGTCCGCCGTGCTGCCGACGGCATCGGCAGGCGCCGTGTCCACAGGCCAGTCGCGCATCTCCACGGTCAGCGGATCAATGAGCGTGCCGTAGGGGATGTCCTGGACGGCCACGGCAACCTTGCGCGTAACTACCGGCGGCTGTTCGGCCGGCTGTTGCGGCTTCTGCAACATGGTGTATGTGATGAGCATGGCGACGATGGCCAGCAGGATACCCAAGATGAGTAGAAGCCTAGATCTGCGTCGCATGAGACCCTCCTAACGTTTAGCGTGTCCAGGGCGGCCACACGAGAATCTATCGTATTGTACCCTGGGTTCTGCAAAATTGCAACCCTCTGACGCGCGCTGGCGGGCGAACTTGCCCGCCAGCGTGTTGTGTTTGTTGTACGAACGCTGCTCGTGCCGAGATCATTTGGGCGGCACGTAGACCTTGTCGGATTCCGGGCCTGCGCCGCAGGCGTTGACGGCCTTGACGTAGTACCAGCGGCCCGATGTCGTCTTGTAGGAATAGGATGTGTTGCTCGTGCTGGTCAGGAACCCGTAGGTTCCATTCTGGGACGTGGCCCAGTAGATGTAGTACTGCGTGACCGGCGGCCCGCTGGGTGCGTTCCAGGACAGGTACACGTTCTGGCCGCTGCGGCTTCCGGTGAGCGACGTGGGCGCGTTGGGCGTGAGGCACGGCGTAGCCGTCGGCGTAGGCGTCGGCGTCGGGCCTACAGGCGTGGGCGTGGCCGTCGGCTCGGGCGTGGGCGTGTTCGTGGGGCCTGGCGTCGGCGCCGGGCAGAACCACGGATACCAGTAGTAGTCCAGGCTGGCCCCTTGGCTCATGATCGGGTTGCCCGTTTGCGCGTCCAGTAGCATCCCGCCGATGTGATTCTCCACCACCTCATCGTCGGGCCGAATGCCCGGCCACCAGACCTGCACGCAGAAGCGCGAGCCATTCTGCACCAGGCCGTAGTCAATGTACTGCGTTTCCTGGTAGGGCACGTCGTCGGGATGTACAACGTACCAGGCGATTTGCAGCCGCGCGGTTTGGCCAGGCGGGAGTTGTACCGTCCCGCAGACGGTTTGCCACTGCGGCTCGTAGTCGCAGATAGCCGTGTCGCCGTCGTCAAAGATGACATCGGGCGTCGTTGCGGGCGTGCTTGTGGGTTCCGGCGTGCTCGTGGGCGCCGGGCTATACCCAGCAGGCGTTACCGTGGGCTTGTCGCGCTCGGTCAAGCGCATGACTACGACGCCCTTGTCCCACGGGCTGGGGTTCGTCCACGTCCCATCTACGACGTACGACACGAACTCGCCGTCCAGTTGGTGCTGGCCCACATTGCTGACCTTGAAGGCCGCGAAGGTGATGATGTGGTAGTAGTATTGTCCCTTCAAACCGGTCTGATCCGTGTAGGCGCAGACCACGTTCGGATAGTCGCCCTTGCAGGCGTTGGCGCAGTAGTCCGGGTCGTAGCGCGGCGAGTCCTTGTTGCACTCTTCGTCGGTGGTGAACTGGTAGATCTTGTCAAAGACAGGCAGGAGCAGAATCTGCCCAACGCTCGCCTCGTGCAGCACCGATTCCTTCATGCCCGGATCGGCCATGTAGTTCTGGTTGCGCGTAGCATACCCCTGATAGCCGTTCCGCATCCAATACTTCAGGGAGTTGGCATCCGGCGAGCACTTGGACGGGAACGCGCAGTCCCAACCCATCCACCCCCAGCGCGCGGTGGCGTGCTTGTAGTTGCCGGCAAACAGGCTGTACTCGTCGCCCACCTGGAAGTCGGAATACAGGATGGCAAGGGGAGCCATGCCGCGCACGGACCACGCCGCGCCAAAACTGGCCTCGGCCTCGGCGCACATGCTCATCTGGCCCAGGCCGATGAAGCGCGAGAAGAACGTGGGGTAGTTGGTGCACGCCTGCACGTAGATGCCCGAGGCGCGGTCAGGATCGGGGACCGGCGAACCATCGCCCGCGCCGATGGCAAACGTGGTTTGGTCGGGCCGGATGTACAATGCCTGGACCGTTTGGGCCTCGTTGCGTTGCGCCCAGTCCAGGATAATGCTGTACAACTGGCCGCTGGAGATGCGCTCCTCCGATGAGGCCCCCTGGGCGATGGTGAGTTCGCGCGCCCCGGCCAGCGCCGCAGCGTCCGCGGCGTTCTGCATCTGTCGCCGCTGGACGTAGGCGTAACTCAGGTCCACGGCGAACATGGCGAACAGCAGCAGCACCACCATCGCGAACGCGACGATTACCAGCGACTGTCCCTTCTCTTTCTGCAAAGTTGCTCCTTTCACGTCTCCACCTCCCAAAGTCTTTCGGGGGGAGTGGCTACCTCAGTCTATGACCATGCGAGCCTTGGCGACCAGGTTCAGCGGCGGGATGATGCGCGTCCAACTGCGGAACTGCGCACGCACGATGACCTGAATCTGGTTGCCGGTTACGCACAGATACCGCTCGTACTCCGATGAGCCGCCCCACTGGTCGTAGCAATGGATCTCCACCTGCACATTGTCCGCGCCCAGGGTCGCCAGCATGGCGCGGGTGCGGAACTCAATGTTGTTGGGCGGCGCGTAATCAGCATCAGTCCAGCGCTTGGGCCACACGGTGCCATAGCGCGCACCTTCGCGGGCCGCGTTGGCCATGCTGGCCCAGGTGAAGAACAGCCGCGAAAAGTCAATCGTCCCGATAATGACGAGCACGAGGATCATCACCACCATGGAGAATTCCACGGCGGCCTGCCCTCGTCGGCCCCTTCGCCACAGTTCTGCAGGTGTCTGTCGCATCATAAGCCCCCTCGCTGCCTCATGGGTTCACCAGGATCATCATCTCGGCGCGGCGCACGATGCGAATCGTGTTCAGCCCGATGGCGCGGCCAAAGGTGAGCGGTACGTCGTAGGTAACCGTAACGACGACGGGCGTGCCCGGCGCGATGCCCGACGAGACGGCCACATTCGCCCCGGTCAACTGCACGCCGGTGAAGTTCATCCCCGAATCGTTGGCGAAATCCACCACGCGGGCGCGGATGGAATCATACCAGGTGGGATGATTCGCCCCGAACCGAGCGCCCACCCTCGCCGCGTTGGTCAGGACGATAGACGCGTCCAGCACGCGCCCGATGTCAAAGACGGATGCCATGATGATCAGGATGATGGGCATGATCAGAGCTAATTCCACCAGGCTCTGCCCGCGTCGCCGCGGTCTGAATGGGTTGAGGAACAGCCGTTTTCCCATCGTCATCACCTACCGTATTGCCTCGCGTGGTTGAGAGCACAGGGCGATGGCGAGCCACGCCCTTTCCACCGCCAGACTACCTGTATTCTATGCCCCCAATCCGGACTTCACAATAGGATTTAGGTACTGATTCGGTTCCAAAGTCTGTTGGCGGCTGTCGTTGCGAGGGCGCGGAGCGCCCGAAGCAATCCCTGGGGCGTGGGGTTGCTTCGCTTCGCTCGCAACGACACACGAGGAGAGTGCGCCCACGGTTCACCAACACAAGATGAAACCGACTCTAGGTACTGTACCGCGATGATGAGATGAAAACGGCTATCTATGAACGTGCGAATGATGAAGTTCGGGGATGAGAAGCAGGCTCCGCGTGGCACGGAGCCTGCTCCCGGGTGCTCGGATTGGTGCTCCTGAGATGACGCTACAGGTTGGAGATGACGGTGCTGAACACGTTGCCGATGGCGGGGCCGAGCAGCAACAGCACGGCGATGACGACCACAGCAACCAGCACGAGGATCAATGCGTACTCAACCAATCCCTGCCCTTTTTCGCGGTTCAGATAGAACATGTCCTGACCTCCCTTCTAATGTAGATTGGCAGTTCCAATAATCTGCCCCAATGATACTACACGTGCACGATGACTTCAATAGGAATAGGGTACTATCCTTGCGCGCTTGCGCTTGTCAGACATGGCAACGAAAGTTTAAAAAAGCAGCGAAAACCCTTGACATCCGCGCAATCGTGCCGTAAAATATAGAGTGCGAGCCGCAATTGAGGCGGCGACAGGCGGTGCGCATGTCAGCGCGCCATAGGCGGGCATTGTGTCCAAGGCGGGCAGACATCATCTCTCCGTGCAGTCTCCGTGGATCTGTGCCGGAAGTGGGAATCCCGGCGCAATCATCATTGCATGTTCGTAGCACGGGGGCATGTTCCCTCCCGTGTGGCATAGCCGAGCGCAACGGTCGTCGTTGACCCTGTCCCGTGAGCGTCGCTTTCACCAAAACGGGGTTACACAGGAATATGTGAAAGGGGGTGATACGCGCGTCTAGATGGGGCCGACCCCTCAGCACCATCTGCATCTCAACGGCGTCAGCGGTTCTATCGGAAGTGTGAAGACGAAAGGAGAACGAACATGCACGGGAAGTATTGGAAAGCCCTCGGCGTGGTCATGGCGCTGAGCATGATCCTGGCGCTGGCCGCTCCGATGGCCATGGCGAGCGGGCCCGAGACCGCAACCACGGCTTCGCTGGCCAAAATCGCCCCCACCCTGCGCCCGGTTGCAAAAGCCGGCGGCGAGACACTGGTGGATGTCAACGTCTTCGTCGCGGCGGGCACCGATGTCAGCGCCTACATGGAGAAGGCCACCGTTCGCACCATCCTGGGCCTCACCTCCGTGGTCGGCCAGGTCAAGGCCAAGAACCTGCTGAAACTGGCGTCGGTTCAGGGCGTGTCGGCGGTGCTAGACCCCATGCCCTACGCGCCCCCGCAACCTGTGGACCCCGACCTGGCGACAAAGCAGGCCCAGGCTGTGGAGAAAATCCGCGAGCGGGTTGCGGCAGTCAAGGCCGCGGGGTACCCGGGCGCCTGGCAGCCAAAGCCCAATGAGGTCGGCGCGACAGGCTGGTGGGACGTGGCCGAGGGCCATAAGTCCGCAGCCGCTTGGGCCAAGGGATTCACCGGCGAGGGCGTCAAAGTCGCCGTGATTGACTCCGGCATAGACTTCGCGCACCCCGACCTGCAGGGCACCTGGGCCGTCAACAACGACCCAACATCCCCGTACTACGGCTGGCCCATCGCCTTTGACGAGTACTCCATGCTCTACTACGCCTACTACTACGGGGCGTATGGCGGGCTGGGCCTCCGCTACTTCAACACCTGGTACGCGGACACCTCCTTCACCATCACCGAGGCCAACCCCACCTGGTCCCGCACGGGCTACACCTACGTAACCCCGGGCACCAGCAAGAGCGGCGTGTACCACATCGGCTGGTACCCCGACACGGCGCTGGAGGCGTGGTGGTATGGCGAGAAGGTGGCCGTCCTGGTAGCCGACGAACATGAGGCCGGCGTCTACGACACGGTCTACGTGGACCTGGACGACAACTACGACTTCTCGGACGAGAAGCCCGTAACCAAGGACGACCCCATCGCCTGGAAGGACAACTGGGATTCCGCGGCCGATGCCCCGGGCAGCGATGGCTACGCGGACATCTCCGGCGGCATGGTCTACTGGATCTCCGACGGCCTGAATCATCCCCCGGGATTTGACTGGCTGTGGGCGCCGTATGTGCCCGAGTTCGCGCCTCCCGGCCCGGGCAAGGTTGTCGCCTTCATGCTCAACGACCCGCGCCTTGCGGGCGGCGATCATGGCGTGCTGTGCGCGTCGGCGGTGGTCGGCCAGGGCGTGGTTGACGGCAATGCGCCCTCGTACAAGCCCGAAGGAGCCGGCGGCATGGTCCAGGGCGGCGGCAAGAACGCCAAACTCATCGCGGCGGGCAACTTCTACCGCGGCGGCTATGCCACCGACTACTACTACTTCGTGGCCCTCGGTCCCGATGGCGTGCCGGGCACCGGCGACGAGGCGGACATCGTGAGCATGTCCTACGGCGGCTCGGCCACCGACAACGACGGCTGGGACTTTGAGTCGCGGTTCCAGGCGTACCTGAACAAGGCGGCCGCGCCCAAGTTGTCGTGGCTGGCTTCCACCGGCAACGGCGCCATGGGCTACGGCACCGTCGCTCCGCCCTCGGCCTTCACCGGCATGGGCATCGGCGCCTCCACGCAGTACGGGTCTGGCACGGACTTTGACGTCATTGAGTCCACCGACCAGATTCTGTACGGCGATATCCAGTCCTGGTCCAACCGCGGACCCGGCGCCACCGGCAGCACGGGTGTCAGCGTCGCCGCCAACGGCGCGTGGGGCGCGGGCGACCTGGCCCTGAACGAGTGGGGCGACGGCTGGACCGCATGGGAAATCTGGGGCGGCACGAGCCGTTCCTGCCCCATCGCGGCGGGCAACCTCGCGCTGGTCTACGACGCCTACAAGCAGGCCAACGGCGAGTTCCCGGACTATGAAGTTGCGCGCGAACTGTTCATGTCGGGCGCGACCGACGCGCACCATGACCCGTTCGTGCAGGGCGCGGGCGTGGTGAACGCGGACCGCGCCACCGACGTGGCGGGCGGCCTCTACGGCCTGCGCGTGTCCCCGTCCTTCTGGCAGGCGGGCGACTACCGTGGCGAGGAGATTGAAGGCTTCGCCAACATCGTGCACCCGGGCACCTCGGCGACCAAGACCTTCACGCTCTACAACCACGGCACCACGGACATCACGGCGACCATCAGCGATGCCTACTTCAACAAGGTCGGCACCGTAACGACCCAGTTCGCCGTGAACCAGATGGAGGAAAGCGCGCCCAACTTCCAGCGGCTGGCCGACTACCTGTACGACGCCACGCCGTTGGTGGCTCCCGGCGGCATGTACCACGATGCCGACCTCATGGTCGTCAAGGCGTGGTTGCCGCTGGAGGACTTCACGACGAGCAACGTGTTCACCGGCCCGTTGGCCTACGACCAGCGGTTCCGCGTCCTCGCCTATGACTGGACGGACCTCAACGGCGATGGGCTGCTGTGGAACGACCTCAACGGCAACGGCGTGGTGAACGCGGGCGAGGACCAGGTCGGCGAGTATAACCGCTACAACTACGGCTACGACACCGGCCCGTCCTTCGGCATCACCGTGGGCCAGCCCGGCCAGCGGTTCCACGACGGCCTGTTCATCGGCGTCCAGCGCCGCAACACCGCAACGGTCAACCTGCAGACCCTGGTGCAGGTGGAAATCACATTCTTCAAGCGGATGGATTGGCCGTGGTTGACCATTGACACCGGCATGGCCGCGGGCGAACTGGTCGTGCCCGCCGGTGGCTCGGCGACCTTCACCGCGACCCTGGACGTGCCCGCGAATGCTCCGCTGGGCGCGTATGAGGGCGTGGTGCTGGTGTCCGACCCGGGCGCCGACACGTACGACGGCCATGTCTCGGCCATCCCGGTAACGGCAATGGTCGCGGCCGATGGCGCCACGTTCCGCTTCGGCGGCGTGAGCCAGCCGATGCCATATGACAACGGCGTGGTCAATGGCTTCCAGGATTGGTCCTGGCGAGCCGAGTCCGGCGATTGGCGGTTCTTCTTCGCCGACATCCCGGATGAGGTCTTCGCCGACGGGACGTACCTCGTAGCCAAGACCAACTGGGGTTCGTTCCCGACGGACATTGACACGCTCATCTACGGGCCGGAGGAGGACGACTTCTCCGACATGGCGCCGGGCATCTTCGGGCCGTACACCCTGGGGTTCAAGGGCGGCAGCCCCAACAAGAACATCGGCGCCGGCATGTGGCTCTTTGACACGGCCACCGGCACCACCGAAGAGTGGGTTACCGCGCCCATCTCCAGCGGCCTGCACCTGTTCATGCTCCACAACGTGCTGTTCTCGGGCAAGACCATCAACGAGCCCTTCTATGGCCAGGTCGGCACGGCGAGCCTGAATCCCGCCATGGTGATCATTGACGGTCGCCAGTCAACCGGCGCGATTCCGGTTACCCTCACGTCCGATGTGGCCATTGACGCCATCGCGGCCAGCGCCTACGGCCTGGGCGGCGTGCAGCACTACGTGGTCCCGGCAGTGCAGGACGACCCGGATGATCCATCCACGGCAACCTACCAGTACCCGGTAACCATCAACCACGGCGGCCTGCTGGAGGCCAGCACCCGCGCGGCAGCCAGCGACGTGGACCTGTTCGTGCTGTACGATGCCAACGGCGATGGCACCTTTGACTTTGACCATGAGGTCATCGGCTCGTCCACCACGTCAACGGGCAACGAGTACGTCATGGTCAAGTTCCCGGCCGACGGCAACTACCTGGTCGCCGTCCACGGCTGGGGCGTCACGGAAGGCGATCCGGTGGAGATCACCATCAACGCGGTCCAGGGCAACGACCTGGGCGTGCAGAACGTGGTCCGCAATCCGGATGGCTCGTTCACCTTTGACGTAACGTGGAACAAGGCGTTCACGCCGGGCATGTCGTACTGGGGTCTGGTGATGATCGGGCCTGCGCGCGCGCCGGGCATCTTCCAGTTGCCCGTGTTCGCCGCGTCGCCGCCCGAGCACACCACCGTCCTCGGCACGTCGGCAGACACGTACATTGACGGCTGGAACGCGAACGCCAACTTCGGCAGCGATACCCGCTTGAAACTCCGCCAGGGCGGCATCCGGGCCCCGCTGTTGAAGTTTGACGTGTCGGCCATCCCCGCAGACGCCAACATCGTGTCGGCGCAGTTGAGGATGTACTACTTCGGCTACGACTCCGGCCACCACAATCTGACGGCTGAGCTGTACGCGCTCAAGCGGGATTGGGAGGAGGGCGCAGCCACCTGGTTGTACGCTTCGGCGGCCGACATGTGGGGCATGCCGGGCGCTGGCGACACGGCTAGCGACCGCGAGGCCACGCCGGCGGCAACCGCGCTCCTCACGCCTTCTGCAACAACCATGCAGGTCGCGTTCAACGTAACCGACCTGGTGCAGCAGTGGGTGAGCGGCGGCATGGCGAACGCCGGTGTGATCCTCAAGGGCGTGGGCAACGTCTCCACCGAGTACGTGTTCCGCTCCTCCAACCCGGCGATCCCTGCTCATGCGCAGTACGCGCCGGTGCTGGAAGTCGTGTACACGCTGGACTCGGAGATGCCCGTCCCGTGATGCGCTAGGCGCTCGCGGCTTCCCGCAACATCAAGAGAGCCAGCCGTTCATGCGGCTGGCTCTCTTCATTTGGCGCGACTTCTGCCCGTGGCGAGGCTACGGCTCGCACAACACCGCCCGGGTCAGGCTGGTGTGGTACGTGTACACCTTGCCCCCGGCGCTGAGTCGGATGAGGAAGCCCGGCGTGATGACCTGGGCGTACATCATCCCCGGCTGCGGGCATCCCAGGCTGGCGTCGTTCCACATGCGCTTCTCCACGCCATCCACCCGCACGTCGGCCTCCGCGATGTTCAGGCGCGCGGCCAAATCCGCGATGGCCGCCTCCAGCGCCACCTCGCTGCCTTCAGGGAGCGCCGTGGGGGATGGCGCGGCCCCCTCGCCCGACAGCGGCGCCCTGCACAGCGCAACCCTCTTGCCGACGACGCGGTATGTGTACGTCTCGCCGCCAACCCGCAGGACGATCTCCTTACCCAGGACGAGGCCGCCGGGCTGCGCCGTGCCTTTGGACAGGCCGACGAAGCACGGATCGGCCGCCGGCATCTCCTCCGTCGTCATCCTCACCAGTTCCACCGCGTCGGCGGAAATGCCAAGCCGCGCCGTCAGGTCGTGCACGGCCTGCTCCAGCGGCTCGGTCATCTTCCGCGGCAGCGGCGTGGAAAACTCCAGACTCGGCATACCCCCTCCTTGGCCCGATGGCGTCGCCGTGCCGGCGGATGGCCCGCTCGGCGTCGCGGTCGTGCCGGGCCCCGCCGGCGCGCACGCGCTTGCAAGCAACAGCACCGCCACGCATATCCACACGGTGCGAATCCTCATCGCATCACCTCCAGGCACGAACTGGCCCACAAGCGCCCTCTGCGCTTGCAGGCGTCCGTCTGGTAGACGGCGCGCGCGCCCGTTGAGTTCCCGTGTGCGGCGTCAGGATTGCAGGCGACGATGGGCCTCGGCCGCAGTTAGGCCCTCAACCCGGACCATCTTGGCCCTGGCCGTCCGGCCCGACAGGATCTCCACCTGCGAGGCGCGGACGCCCAGGCGCTCGGCCAGGAACTTGATGAGCGCCTCATTTGCCGCGCCTTCCACGGGCGGGGCCGTCAACTTCACCCTCAGCACGCCCCCCGCGGCTCCGGCGATCTCGTCCCGCTTGGCGTGCGGCGTAACCCGCACGTGGAACGTGATGGCCCCCTCTCTCTCAATAATCAACAGGACGCTTGCACCCATTGCTGCTAACCTCGCGGAATGAACGAAAGCAGAATCATCTCTACGACCTGGAGCAACACCAGGGCCACGATGGGCGTGATGTCAATCATGCCGATGGGCGGGATGACGCGGCGCAACGGGCCGAGAATCGGCTCCGTAATCTGATCCAGGAACGCCACGATGGGATGAAATGGGTTGACGTTGAACCAGGACAGGAGCACTCGCAACAGGATGGCGACGCTCAGGACGTTGAACAGAATCTCAATGAAACTGCGGACCATGGACATGGCTCTCTCCACCCAGTAGGCTACGAACTTTCTCGGAATAGCGCCCGGCCGATGCGCACCAGGGTGGCGCCCTCTTCCACGGCGATCTCAAAGTCGTCGGACATGCCCATGGACAAGTGCGCCCACCGCGCCTGGGGCACGCGCTCCGCCAAGAACTCCTGCCAGCACCGCAGGGTCTGGAAGCAGCGCCGCACGTGCGATTCGGGCGCGGCCAGCGGCCCCAGGGTCATCAGGCCCTCGGCCCGCAGGTGCGCCGCCCCAGCCAACGCCTCGGCCACGGCCAGCACCGCCGCGGCTTGGTCGGCGTCGGACGGCCCCCCATCGCCCGCGATGCCGTACTTGCTCGCCTCGCCCGACGTGTTGATTTCCAGAAGGCAGGGGATTGTCCGCCCCACGGCTGCGGCCCGCTTGTCCAATTCCGCCACGAGTTTGGCGCTGTCCACCGAGTGCACAACATCAAACAGGCGGACGACATCCCTGGCCTTGCGGCTCTGCACGTGGCCCACCATGTGCCAGGTAGGCCCCGCCTGGCCCGCCCCGATGAGCGCGTTGGCGGCAGGAATCTTGCCCTCGGCCTCCTCCACGCGGTTCTCGCCGAAGTGGCGCAGGCCCAGCGCCCACGCCGCGGCAACGATTTCGGCGGGCACGGTCTTGGTAACGGCAACGAGGGTGATGGCGTCGGGATTCCGCCCCGCCCGCGCCGCCGCCTGGGCGATGCGCTCCGTAACGATGCGGATGTTGCGCTCCAGAGGCGAGTCTGTCGCCGCGCCGCTCATGAGCCGTCCCCCCAAGGTTATCGCAAGCGCACAAGGGCCGCGAACCGCCCCGTGCGGCCACCGTCCCCGCGATGGGAGAAGAACTCGTCCCTACGGCAGGCGGTGCAGATATGGGCGACTTCCACATGGGCCACGCCCGCATCCAACAGTTGCCGTCGGTTCATCTCCCACAAGTCCGCGTGCAGCGCGCCGTCGCGCCGCGCGATGTAATCCGCCGCCTCGGGCCACTGGGCGGTCATCGCCTGCACAAAATCCCCGCCCACGCGGTAGCAGCACGGCCCGATGGACGGGCCGATGCAGGCGAGAATGTCGCCTGGGCGCGAGCCGTACTCCTGCGCCATGCGCGCCACGCCGACGGCGGCGATACGCGTGGCAGTCCCCCGCCAACCGGCGTGCACCAGCGCCGCCACATGCCGCACGGGGTCGTACAGGACGATGGGCACGCAGTCCGCAAAGCGCAGGAACAGCGCAACCCCCTCGGCAGACATCAGCCCGTCGGTGGCGGGAAGGACCTGCCCTCCGTGGCGCGCGCCGACGGACGCGACGGCGGCGCTATGCACCTGATAGCACGTAACCACCTCGTCGGGCGACACGCCCATCTCCGCGAAGACGATGCGCCGATTCTCCAGCACCGCCGCGGGGTCGTCGCCCACGGTGGCCCCCACGTTCAGCGACGCGTAGGGCGGCTTGCTGACGCCTCCCAGCCTCCCGAAGATGGCATGGTCAATCCCGCGCTGGCCCGCGAGGGTCTCAAACTGATAGTAGAGCAGCCCATTCTTGCGGACAGGTATCATGGCGCGCCTGCGATTCGGATTGGCCGATGCCGGCCTTGCGCGTTAGTGTATCACAATGCGGGGGTACGGGCAAGATTTGCAGAGGGCAACGCCGAAGAATCTCCCGCCCTCACCCCAGCCCTCTCCCAGTGGGCGAGGGAGCGTGGCCCCTCACCCCAACCCTCTCCCAGTGGGCGAGGGAGCGTGGCCCCTCACCCCAACCCTCTCCCGAAGGGCGAGGGCGTATCGCCTTCGGCTCAGCATGACAGATGGGGCACAACGTGCGACGCACCTCGGAGGTGCGTCGCACGTGAAACCCAGCCCTGTCCCAGCGGGCGAGGGAGCGTCGCCCCCACCCCGGCCCTCTCCCGAAGGGCGAGGGCGCCGGGGACTGTCATTCCGAGCGGCGAAGCCGCGAGGAATCTCCCGCCCTCACCCCAGCCCTCTCCCGAAGGGCGAGGGCGTATCGCCTTCGGCTCAGCATGACAGATGGGGCACAACGTGCGACGCACCTCGGAGGTGCGTCGCACGTGAAACCCAGCCCTGTCCCAGCGGGCGAGGGAGCGCCGCCCTCACCCCAGCCCTCTCCCAGTGGGCGAGGGAGCGTGGCCCCTCACCCCAGCACGCGGGCGCGCTATCGCACCACCACGCCGCCCACCCGCAGGTGCTGGCCCTGGCCCAGGCGGGCCAGTTCGGCATCCAGCACCGGCAGCGGATCCAGGGTGAAGGCGTCGTATACCGTGAGGTAGAACGTAGCGTTTCCCGCCGCGCCCGCCGGAACCGCTAGCGTGTGCGGGTCGTCCACCGCCACGCCGCGCGTCCACTTCAACGTGGGGATGGCGCCCAGCGCCGGCGTCGTGTCGTGCTGCACGCCCCACGAGCCATCGTCGGCGGCGAGGGCCACGGAGACCGAATAGTCGTTCACCAGCGGCTTCAGGGCCACGAACTTCGCCACCACGCGCACCGAGCCTCCCGCGTCCACCTCGCTCGGCAGGGCCTCGGTGCCCGCGAAAATCATCTCGCCGCCCAGGTTCACGTAGCGCGCGCCGCTGCGGAAATGGGGCAGCATGACCGCATCTCCCCAGGCGCGGCCCCACGGGCCCAGCGGCTGCACCAGGCCGCCCGCCACGTCGTGCAGGCGGATGGACAGCCACCCCTCGCCGAAGGGAACCGTCGTGCCGGACGTAAAATAGGCCGGCGCGGGAGGCACGCGGACGACACCTTGGGCCACAACTTCGCCCGCGCGCAGGAACTGCACCGCGTAGTCCCCCGCGGGCAGGCCTTCGTTTCGCCAGTGCAGATACAACGCGCCCGAACCCGCTGCGTCCCAATCCACGCCCAGCAGCGTCAGCCCCCCCGCAAAGCGCTGCACCAGCGCGTGGAGCGTTACCGGACGCTCGGTTGCGGGCCGAACCTGCACGTCTGCAATCCGCACGGCGTCCTGCCCGTCCGGCGTCCGCAGTCGCTGCCAACCGTCGGGCAGCGTGATGTACACGCCGCCGATGACGTGGTACGGGCCTGGCGCTGCCGTGGGCAGGATGGACAGCCGATGCTCGTCCACCACCACCTCGCCCGCCTGGTACGCCCTGCCGTCCCGCGTCAGGTCGCTCTGGCCCAGCACCTGCCCGGCGGCATCCACCAGGTGCACGAAGAACGAGTAGTCGCGGTTCAGCGCAACCACGGGTTGCCAGTACACCCACAGGCGCAGTTCCTTGCCTGGGGCGGTCTCGCCCTCGCTGATTCGGTAGCCGATGAGGCGTATCTTGCCGTCAAAAACCGCGTCCACCGCGACCACGCCCCGCGGTACGTCCGTCGTGGGGGCATCTAGCACCCGCCAGCCCCCCTCGGCGCGGACGAATCGGTAGGGCGTCGCCTTGTACGCCTCAAACCAGTTGGTAACGAGGACGGGGCCTCGCTTCAGCGCCTCGCCGATGCGCCGAATCCAGACTTCCTCGTTCGGCGTCGCCCCCTCGGGGTACACATACACCACTCGGACGTCGGGGCGTGCGCCGTCCACGTACTGCAGATACCAGAGCGGCGTCGCCCAGTGCCAGTTGGCGAGGATCGTCGCCTCGGCGGGCGCGGCGTCCAGCAGTGCCCGCGCGGTTGCCTCGGTGGAGTTGTCGCGATGCAGCGCGAGGAAACTGGAGGCGTTGGCGACCCACGGCGCGACGCACAGCGCCACTACCCCAGCGGCGACGAGCGCCCGGAGCACCGACCGGCGCGACGCCCACGCCATGGCCGCGGCCAGGCCGACGCCCAAGAGCATGGCCAGCGCCACGTAGGATGGCATGAGGTACTCCACCGTCTGCGGCGCGCGGTAGGTGATCGCCGTCGCCGTGTTCACCAGGAACACGCCTCCGAGGAGCAGGCCGGCCTTGGGCCGCTTGACCAGCGCTGCGATGCCCACCGGCACCAGCGCCAGGGCCAACGGCGCGCCGAACTCCATGCGCAGGATGTTGAGCCATACGCCAATGCGCCCGGGCAGCAGGTCGGCGCGGGCGAAGTAGAACATGTCACCCCGGAAGCCCGACGCCAGGATATGCTCCAGGAATCGGCCCACCGAGTCAATCGGCGTCGGGTCAAAGGGCGCGCCCGTCAGGCTCCGAATGGGCAGATACAGCAACACCAGCAGCGACGCCGCGAAGGCCCCCGCCGCCATCAGCAGGGCGCGGCCCCGCCTGAGCAACTGCGGATCGGCGACGAGGAGGTACGCCGCCAGAGGGATGAACAGCAGCCCCAGCGAGCCGTGATGCCCCACGGCCAAGCCCGCTGCCAACGCCAGCGCCGCCAGCCGCTTCTGAGTCGGTTGCGCGCCGTACTCCAGCGCCAGCAGGAGCATGAGGGCCGTGAAGAGGGCCATCAGCGCGCGGATGTTGGCAGTCGTCGCCTGGGCCCAGAAGGTGGTGATGCCGCCCAGGGCCAGCGCCGAGACAAGCCCGGCCACCGCCGAGCCGGTCAGCCGCCGCACCGCCCGGGTTACCAGGGCCAGCGTCAGCGCCGCGAACAGGGCCGACAGGAGATTCACCCGCCAGGCCACGGAGTTGATGGGCACTAGCGTCGCCAGTTTGCCCAGGAGCGTGTACAGGGGATAGCCGGGCGGGTGCGCGATGCCCAACACCCGGGCGACGAACTGGAATTCGCCGCTGTCGGCGGGGAGGATGCCCGGCGCCAACGTAGCCGCGTACACGGCGAAGGCAGCGGCGGCGACGGCCCATTCCACGGGCCAAGCGGGCCGCGCCGGCAGGTTGCCCAGCACGAGCGCAGCCAGGGCGACCCCGGCCACCCACCCGGCCATGCTCGGCGAGACGACGGGCCACGCGGCGTAGGCCAGCAGCAGGAGCAGGGGCCACGTGCGGAGCCGCGCCCGCGACAGCGCCCACCCCAGCGCCGCGCCTGCGCCACATGCCCCGCCGACGATGAGCAACAGGCGCAACGCGGACAAGGGGGCCATCTGGGATTCGGCCCAGACCCGCCCCGCATAAAGCCCCAACGCGATGCCTGCCAGGATGTGGGATGCCGCTCGCAGCCTTGCCAATGCGCCCTCCGGTGACGGTGGCGCTCATTCTATGCCGAGCGGGCGGGCGCGTCAAACCGCTCGGGCGGGGGATTCACCGCCTCTGCGGTGCAATCAACCTCACCGCGCGCCCGAGTCGGTTTCATCTTGTGTTGGTGAACCGTAGGCGCACTCTCCTCGTGTGTCAT
>JBBIHX010000020.1:0-32067 GCA_037446815.1 Caldilineae bacterium
GGGCTGGGGTGAGGGCAACGCACCCTCGCCCGCCGGGAGAGGGCTGGGGTGAGGGGCTACGTGCGACGCACCTCGGAAGTGCGTCGCGCGTTGTCGCGCCGTCTGTCATCGCGACGTGCGAATCAACCCCCGCCCCGCGCGAGATTCTTCGCGGTTACGATGGCGGGGACTCCGGGCAACTGAACACGTAGCCGATGCCGCGCACCGTGCGGATGTACTTGGGATCGCAGGGATCGGCCTCCAGTTTCTTGCGCAGCCAGCGGACGTGGACGTAGATGGTGCGGATGTAGCCCATGTACGTCGTATCCCACACGGCTTCCAGAATCTGCTTTTTGGACAGCACCTCGCGGGGACGGGTCATGAAGAACTCCAGGAGGCGGAACTCCTTGGGGGTCAGCGGACATTTCTCGTCGCCCTTCCACACGCACTGGTTCTCGTAATCCAGCGTCAGATCCCCCATCCGAATGGCACCTGGCTTCTGCTGCGAGAGGAGGCGCCGCACGTGGTACAGGATGCGGCGGGTTGTGGCCGGGCGCTCCAGCACGCGCTCGTTCTCTGCCGCCGGCACTTGGACGCCCTCGGGCGGCACGAACACCAACGGCACAGCGCCAATGGCGCGCCGCAGCGAATGGCCGAACAGTTGCGGAGTGGCGCTGTTCCCGTTGAGGCTGAGGATGACCAGCGCGTACCCCTGCCCTTTGGCCAGGCGCAGGGTTTTTCGGCTTGGGGGAGCCATCTGCACCTGGAAACCGGCGCGCTGCAAAGAAGCCTGGATTTTCTCCGCTTCCAGGAGGTCATCGTCTATCAGAAGGATTTTGGTTTCCATAGGCAGTGTCCGGGATTTGTTCAGCCGTTGCGGAGCCGTCCGGCCTTCAAGCGCAAAAAGGCCCCCGGCTCAGCACCCGCTCCATAGAACCCTGGTGGCGATGGTGGTGGAGGGCCCTGGCTTTGCGCGTCCCCCGTGCGTACCATCATTATAGCGCATTTGCGGGCGCTTGGCAACACGCGCACGGGCTTCACCGTAAATTCACGCACATGTCAGACAAACGCCGTTTGACCCATCGCGCCGAAGGGACTATAATCGCACCACCACCCTATGCCAAAAGGGATGCTTGATGACCGAACAAGACCGTTTGACCGTGGTTGTGATACCGACTTACAACGAGGCCGAGAATCTGCCGACCATCGTGGCCGAACTGTTCGCGCAACCGGTGCAGAACCTCCAGATTCTGGTGGTGGACGACGCCTCGCCCGACGGCACAGGCGAAGTCGCCGATGCCCTGGCCGCGAAATATCCGGGCCGCCTGCACGTCATCCACCGCCCGGGCAAGATGGGCCTGGGCACCGCCTACGTCACGGGCTTCCGGTACGCGATGGCGCGCGGCGCCGACTACATCATCCAGATGGATGCCGACTTCTCCCATTCGCCGGATTACATCCCCGTCTTCCTGGAAAAGATCGCGGACTACGACGTGGTGGTCGGCTCCCGCTATGTGGAAGGCGGACGGCTGGATGAGCAGTGGGGGCTGGGGCGCTACCTCCTGAGTTGGTTCGCCAACAGCGTATACACGCGGCTGATTCTCGGCATACGCACGCGGGACGCCACCGCCGGGTTCAAGTGCTGGCGGCGCGAGGCATTGGAGCGCATAGACCTGGACCGCGTGCACTCCGGCGGGTACATCTTCCAGGTGGAGATGGCCTACCTGAGCGAGAAGTTGGGCCTGAGGATATTGGAGATCCCCATCTTCTTTGAGGATCGGCGCATCGGCAGGTCCAAGATGACGATGCCCGTGAAGTTTGAGGCCGCGTGGCGCGTGTTTGAAATCCGCTGGCGGTATCGGCGGCTCCGAGGGGGCGGGTGAGCGGCGTCAAGGCTCGTATCGGCGCAGCGTATCGCTTCTGGGTATCTCCTCGCGGGCGCAGGTGGCTCCCCTTGCTGGGGTTCCTCCTGCTCCCGCTGGTGTTCTTCTGGCCGGTGCTGGTCGGCGGCAAGACCCTCCTGCCGATAGACAATCTGTTCGCCTTTGAACCGTGGCGCACCTTTGCGGCGTCGCTCGGCGTCCAGGTGCCCCACAACGAACTGCTGAGCGACCTCATCCTGGAGAACTACGTCTGGAAGCAGTTCATCCTCCAGTCGCTCCAGCAACGGCAGATTCCCCTGTGGAACCCGTACCTGTTCGCGGGCGTGCCGTTTCTGGCCGCGGGGCAGCACTCGGCCCTGTACCCGCTGAGCGTCGTGTACTACATCCTGCCGCTGCCCCTGGCCTACGGCGTGTTCACCTACATCCATTTCGTGCTGGCCGGGCTGTTCACGTACCTGTTCGTGCGAACGTTGGGGGCAAGCCGCGCCGGGGCTTTCATCGCGGGCGTCGCCTTCACCTTCAGCGCCTTCATGGTGGTGAGCGTGGACTTCCCGATGATCGTCGCGGCGGTTACGTGGTTGCCCTTCCTGCTGTGGGTGGCCGAGAAACTCCTGCGGCTGGCGGAGGACGGCGCGAGCCAATGGAAGGCCGTGCCCTGGGTGCTGGTTGGCGCCGCCGGCCTCGGCATGCAGATTCTGGCCGGGCATGTGGAGATCATAGTCTATGTCGCCATCATCCTGGCCTACTACACCGCCGGGCGGCTCGTCGCGCTGTGGGTGGGGCACAGGCGAGCCTTCTGGCCCATGGCGGGGCGGGCTGTGGTCTGGCTGGGCGGCCTGGCCGTGCTGGGAATCGGCCTCGGCGCGGTGCAGTGGATCCCGCTGTACGAACTGGTGCGGGAGAACTTTCGGCAAGGGGCGGCCAGTTACCAGCAGGTGGTCGGATGGGCCTACCCCTGGCGGCAGATTATTACGTTCTTCGTCCCCGACTTCTTCGGCAACCCCAGCCACCACCAGTACTTTGACCTGTTCCGGTGGCAGGTGGTGCCCGTTACCACCAACGCCCTGGGCGAACCCATCACCGACATCGCGTGGACAAAAGGGCTGCCCACGTGGAAAAACTACGTGGAGGCGGGCAGTTACGTGGGCATCCTGCCAATGCTGCTGGCTGTGATTGCGATCATCCGCAAGCGCAGCGCCCCTGTGTACATCTTCGCGTCGCTGGCCGTCGTGTCCATCCTCATGGCCTTCGGCACGCCGCTGTATGCCCTGTTCTTCTACCTTGTTCCGGGCGCGAACCAACTGCATTCGCCTTTCCGCTGGGTGCTCGCCTATACGCTCAGCGTGGCGGCGCTGGCGGGGCTTGGGTTCACGGCGCTCTGCCATTGGGCGGCCGGTTCCGAGCGCGTGAACCGCGCAACCCGGCGGCTTGCCGGTTTCGTGGCGCTAGTCGGGGCGTTGGGGCTGGCGGCGCTGGTGGCATCCCGCGCGCTTGGCGAATTCTCGCTCCGCCTGGCTGATCGCTTCGTCCAGACCCAGGGCCTGGCCCAGCGGGCCTTTGCCGATGGCGCTATGCTGTACTCGTACCAGTTCCGAAACTTCTTCTTGTTCGGCCTGTTCCTGCTCCTATCGGGCCTCGTCGTCCGGTGGGCGTGGCGAACGCGCGGCTCCGCCTGGAAGGTTGCCGCGGCGGCGGTTGTCGTCTTGGATCTATTCGTTGTGGGCATCGGGTTCAACCCCCGAACAGACCCGGCGCTGCTCCAGTTCAAGCCGCCGGTGGTGGACTTCCTCCAGCGCGATGAGGGCCTGTGGCGGTTCACCACATTCATCGCTCCCGGCGAGAAGCCGTTCAACGCCAACTCGGGCATGATGTTCGGCTTCCAGGACATCCGGGGCTACGACTCCATCATTCCCAAGCAGTACGTGGAGTACATGCAGTGGATTGAGCCGCAGGACGAACTGCTGTACAACCGCATTGCGCCGCTGTCGGAGCCGAACTCGCTGGACTCGCCGCTGCTGCACCTGCTCAACGTGAAGTACGTCATCACGACGCAGGAGATTGACCGCCCAGGCTACCGACTTGTGTACAGCGGCGAGGTGCGGGTCTACGAGAACGAGAACGCCATGCCCCGCGCCTTTGCCCTGCCCGCCGGCGCTGCCGTGGTGGTGCCGCGCGACAGGGTGGGCGACGCGCTGAAGCAATACGACCCGCGCATGTACGTTGTGCTGGAAGAGGAGCAGGGGTTCCGCACCCAGGCCGCCGCGCAGCCCGGCCAGTACGCGCCGGTGGCCGTGGAATCCTACGCGGGCAACGAGGTGTTCCTGAAGGCCAACCTCGCCCAGCCGAGCCTGGTGGTGCTGGCCGACAGTTATTTCCCCGGCTGGAAGGCATACGCCCGAGCCGAGGGCGATGCCGACGAGCGCGAACTGACCATCTACCGCGCCGACGGCAACTTCCGCGCCGTGTACCTGGGGCCGGGCACGTACACCATTCGCCTCAAGTACTCGCCCATGTCGTTCAAACTGGGGCTGTACGGGTCGTTCTTGGCGGCGATGTCCATGCTCCTGCTGGCCGTGTTTGCGGTGTGGCGGCGATTCTACCGCGCCGACGCGGGCGACTCGGCCGTGAAGCGCGTCGCCAAGAATAGCCTGGTGCTGATGGGCATGTCGCTGCTGAACCGCTTCATTGACCTGGTGTTCGCCATGCTCATGCTGCGCATCCTGGCGCCCGTGGGCGCAGGGCGGTACCAGACGGCGGTGAACCTCATCGGCTACTTTGAGATCCTCGTCCTGTTCGGACTGGGGACGCTCCTGACGCGCGAGGCTTCCAAGAAGCCCGAGGAGCAGCGGCGGTATCTGGGCAATACCCTGGTGCTGCGGCTTCTCTTGTGGGCGGTGTCCCTGCCCATCCTGGCGGGGATACTGGTGCTGTCGGCGCGATACGGCAACATGGCCATGGAGACGGTGTGGGCGGTGCTGCTGTTCAGCCTGGGCCTCATCTTCAGCAGTTGCGCCGAGGCCATCTCGTCGGTGTTCTACGCCCACGAGCAGATGGAGTACCCCGCCGCCATCTCGTCGGTTACCACCATCCTGCGGGTGATGCTGGGCGCGCTGGCGCTGCTGGTGGGGTGGGGCGTCGTGGGGCTGGCCGCCGTGTCGGTGGTGGTCAACGTGATCACCCTGGGCATCTTGGGCGTCCTGGCGGCGCGGTTCTACTTCCGCCCGCGCCTGGAGTTTGAGCCTTCCTTCGGCCGCCGCCTGCTGTCCGACTCGTACCCGCTGATGATCAACCACCTGCTGGCGACCATCTTCTTCCGCATTGACATCCAGTTCCTCCAGCAGTACCGAGGCGACGCGGAAGTGGGGTACTACTCCGCCGCCCACCGATGGATTGACGCGCTGCAAATCGTGCCGTCGTATTTCACGCTGGCCATCTTCCCGCTCATGTCGCGCTACGCCGAGTCGGCGCGCGAGTCGTTGGTGCGCGCCTATATCCTGTCGCTGCGGTTGCTCCTTATGTTCATCCTGCCCGTAACCGTCATCACGCTGTTCATCTCGCGCGAACTCATCGCGGTGCTGGGCGGAAGCCGATACCTGCCCCAGTCCATGATTGCGCTGCAACTGCTGATTCTGTCGCGGCCCTTCGGGTTCATCAATGCCGTTACCCAGTACGTGCTCATCGCCATTGACCAGCAGCGGTTTCTGACCAAGGCGTTCCTCATCGGGATGACGTTCAACGTGGTGATGAACTTCCTGTTTGTGCCGAGATACGGGTACCAGGCAGCGGCGGCAATCCTGATCTTCTCGGAGATCGCCCTGCTCCTGCCGTTCTACTACGCCGTGCGCAAGCACTTGACCCGCGTGCCCTGGGTGGGCATCACGTGGCAGCCGCTCGCGGCGTCGCTGGCGTGCGCGGGCATCCTGTGGGCCATGCGGCCCGTGAGCCTGCTGCTGGGCCTGCTCCTGGCGGTAATCGCATATCCGCTGGTGCTCTGGCTCATCGGCGGGTTCCGCGGGACAGACCTGGATGTGGTGTTGGCGGCCATACCGATGGGGCGATTGCGAAGACTGCTGCGCGGAAGGTCTTTCGCCGTAGAGGGCGTAGAGGCTGCCGAGGAAAAGGGCATGCCTTGATGCTCTCTGCGGCCTCGGCGTGCTCCGCGGTGAATTTCATTGCACCGCAAGAGGCACAGAGGGCGCAGAGGAAGAGAGGATACCCTGAATTTCTCTCTGCGGTCTCTCCGTCTCCGCGGTGAAACGGTATTTGCGGTCGCCGATGGAGAGATGACCCATGAAACCCCTGCGCGGGACGGAGTTGAAGCGGTTTCATCGTGAGGTGCGGCGGGAGTTGCCCATCGCCCACAGCATCGTCGCCATCCTCCAAAGCGTGGAGTATCCGGTCAACGTCGGCTCCATTTTCCGCATCGCCGACGCCGCCGCGCTGGACGAACTCATCCTGAGCGGCATCACCCCGACGCCCGACAACCCCACCGTGGCGAAGGTGGGGCGGGGCAAGCACGCCCGCGTCCCCTGGCGCTACGTGGCCGACGCGGCCCAGGCCATCGCCGAGGTCAAGGCCGAGGGCTACCGCGTCTACGCGCTGGAACTCACCGCCGACGCCGCACCCTACCACACGGTGGACTGGCCCGACAAGGTGTGCCTGGTGGTGGGGCACGAGGATCACGGCATCACGAAGGCCACGCTGGCCCTGTGCGACGAGGCCGTGTTCATCCCCATGTGGGGCAAGGGGGCGTCGCTGAACGTCCACGTCGCGCTGGGGATTGTGGTGTATCACATCCGCCAGAAGGCCGCCCCACCCCCTTCCGCTGGCCATTGACGACCGTCAATTCAGGTCTATAATACGGGTGCAGGCATGCGCAGGCAAGGATGGGTTAGGAAGCGCAGATGAAAGAGAGACGCATCAGCAAAGTATACAGGAAAGTGCGTGTGTCCGAGCAAGGAAGCGATTTCGCCTATTGGCAGACCCAATCGTACCAGGCGAGACTCGCTGCCCTAGAAGAAATCCGCCGAGAATACCACAGGTGGAAGCACGGTGCTGAACCAAGACTTCAGAGAGTTTATCATATCGTTAAACGACAACCTCGTTAGGTACCTGGTCATCGGCGGGTATGCGGTCGCCATCCATGGCTATCCTCGGTACACCAAGGACATAGACATTTGGCTAGAGCCGACTCCCGAAAACGCAGCCAGAGTCGTGAAGGCTTTGGAACAGTTCGGATTTGGCTCACTGGGGCTGAAGGCTGAGGACTTCCTCGTCCCGGATCAGGTCATTCAGTTGGGGTACCCACCGAATCGGATAGATTTGCTCACAACGGCGTCGGGCGTGGAGTTTGGCACCTGCTACGCTTCGCGTGTGGAGGTTGAAGTAGACGGGGTTATCGTGAACTTCATAGACCTGGAAAACTTGAAGAAGAACAAGATGGCCGTGGGACGACTGCAGGATTTGGCAGATTTGGAGAACCTGCAGTAAACCAGGGTATGTTCACGGGAGCGCTCGTCTGAAACTCGCACATAATATCCCATGCGCACGCGGGGGCTGGAGCCGGAGCGGACCGCAACAAAACGCCTTTGACGAGCGAACCTGCGTGCAGTATACTGGAGCGGGTTTATACCGTGGAAGGTGCTTTGTTGAAAGGCAACCCGTGAGCGGCTACAGGATTTGACCCATGGGCATCCGATCCCAGGTACACATCGGGAGCGTGATTCGCGCCGCCGTAGCCTTCAACCCTGCGAACTGGAAGAAAGAGGCCGCAGTGACGGACCAAGATTCGCTGTTGTCTACGGTGAAGCGCCTGTTCGCCCTGCTGGAAGAGAGGCGAATCCGGTACGTCCTGGTGGGAGGGGTTGCGCTGCTCGCGTACGTAGAGGGTCGTAACACTCAGGACATTGACATCATCCTCCCAGCGGCTGCGCTGAGGACCATCCCCGAGATTCGCATCGTCCATCGGGAACAGGACTTCGCGCGGGGAGAGTTTGAGGGGCTACAGATTGACATCCTCCTCACGCGAAACCCTCTTTTTGCGCTCATCCTTCGGAAGCACGTTGTCCGCCACCGCTTCGCCGAGTGCGAAATCCCTACGGCGACGGTGGAGGGATTGCTCCTACTGAAGTTCTACGCGCTGCCCTCGCTGTACCGCCTGGGCAATTTTGCAAGGGTCAGCCTATATGAAAACGACATCGCCAGCCTGGTTCAGGCGTACCAGGTTGACCTGGAGCCGGTGCTCCAGGCGCTTGCGAGATACATGAGCGATAGCGACATCAACGAGTTAAGGTCCATCGCGGCAGATATTGAGCAGCGGATCCGGAGATTCCGGCAAGCGCAGTAGGTCGGGTTGTGTACGTTTCCTTTGTGCGTGGTGCGCCAACAGCACACTGATGTGCAGGTAGTGCAGATTGTTCACAACACTTCAAGGAGGAAGGCGATGAAGAGCAGACGGGACGCGGTCATAGTCAGCGCGGTGCGCACCCCCATCGGCAAGTTCATGGGAACCCTCTCCACAACCCCCGCCCCACGCCTGGGAGCCGTCGTCGTCAAGGAGGCGGTCCGACGCTCGGGCATCCCAGACCCCGCGGCCATTGACGAGGTCCTCATGGGCTGCGTCGTGCCCGCGGGCATGGGCCAGGCCCCGGCGCGCCAGGCGGCCATCTTCGCGGGCCTGCCGCCCACCGTCGGCGCGACAACCCTCAACAAGGTGTGCGGCTCCGGCCTCAAGGCGGTGATGCTGGCGGCCCAGGCCATCAAAGCAGGCGACGGCGACATCTTCGTGGCGGGAGGCATGGAGAACATGAGCCTGACCCCCTACGTCCTGCCCCAAGCGCGCGCGGGCTACCGCCTGGGCGACGGCAAGGTGGTGGATGCAGTGGTGAACGACGGCCTGTGGTGCGTCTTCGCCAATCACCACATGGGCAACTCCGCCGAGTTCATCGCCGAGCAGTACCATCTGACCCGCGAGGAGTTGGATCGGTTCGCCTACCAAAGCCAGATGAAGGCCGTTGCCGCCATCCAGGCCGGCAAGTTCAAGGCGGAAATCGTGCCCGTGGAGGTGCCCCAGCGCAAAGGTCCCCCGCTGGTGTTTGACACCGACGAGTGCCCGCGGGCCGACACGACGCTGGAAGCGCTGGCCAAGTTGCCGCCCGCGTTCAAGAAGGACGGCATCGTTACGGCGGGCAACTCCCCTGGCATCACTGACGGCGCCGCGGCGGTCGTCGTCATGAGCCGAGAGAAGGCCGATGCGCTGGGCATTCGCCCCATCGCCACCATCAAAGCCTACGCCCAGGCTGCCGTGGAGCCGCTATGGCTGTTCATCGCGCCGGTGCACGCCGTCCAGAAGTTGATGGAAAAGGAAGGCAAGACCATCCACGACTACGACCTGATTGAGGCCAACGAGGCCTTCGCGGCGCAGGCCCTGGCCGACGGCAAGGCGCTGGGCTGGGACTGGTCGCGGGTGAACGTGAACGGCGGGGCCATCGCGCTGGGGCATCCCATCGGGTGCAGCGGCGCGCGTGTGCTGGTAACGCTGCTGCACGCGCTCCAGGACCGCGGCCTCAAGACGGGCCTGGCGACGTTGTGCCTGGGCGGCGGCGAAGCGGTCGCGATGAGCGTGGAGATGGAAGAATAACCGTTCCGAGCATGCGGTGGCCGTGCTGATGACCGTCGGCATTTGACAGGCGTATACATCTGATGTATACATACACGTAGGGTGCGATGGAAGAGGTCTTCAACTGCACTGGGTTTCAGTGGGACCAGGGCAATCGGGATAAGAACTGGTTACGCCATCGCGTTTCGGATGCCGAATGTGAAGAGGTGTTTTTCAATGCGCCTCTTCTGGTGGCGAAAGACGTCAAGCATTCCGACCGTGAACCGCGCTACTACGTCTTGGGAAAGACGAATGCCGGTCGTCGTCTATTCGTCGTCGTAACCGTTCGCGAGAAACTGCTCCGCGTCATCTCGGCGCGAGACATGAGCCGTCGGGAACGGAAGGTTTACAGAGATGCCGAAGAAACGGGTGAAAGAAATACCGGAATTTGAGAACGAAGAGCAAGAGCGCGAGTTTTGGTCTGCGCACGATTCGGCGGAGTATGTGGACTGGAAGCAGGCGCGCGCCGTAAGACTCCCGAACCTGAAACCGACGACGAGAACCATCTCCATCCGCTTGCCCGTAACGTTGCTGGAAGATCTGAAGTTGTTGGCGAACAAGCGCGACGTGCCCTACCAGTCGCTGCTCAAGATGTACCTGGCCGAACGCGTTGAGGAGGAGTTGCGTACAGCGGAGGGGATAGAGTAATCCGGCACTGTGTTTGCGCTCTTGCGTTTTGACCAGCCTTGCGGCCGCTTTGCTCACCGCAGAGACAGAGAGAACGCTGAGAAGGATCCAAACTCTGCGCCCTCTCCGACTCTGCGGTGTGTTCTTGTTTGCATGAAACTGCAAAGTTAGTAAACGCAGTGTAACCCGCACGGGTGGCGGGGAACCAGGGACGAAGGATTGAGTCCAAGGTGTCGGGCTCTCGCACGCATCACGGGCAGAGACTTCGCCCCTGGAGGCTGCGCACCGACGCCCCGCCCGCCGCGTCGCACACGTAGATTTCGGCATCCAGACCCGTCGCGGCGCGGTAGCCTTCGCGCAGGGCGTGGACAAACGCATCTGCCGCGCCCGCTTCTACAAGGTTGACCGTGCACCCGCCGAACCCCGCGCCGGTCATCCGCGCGCCCAGGCACCCCGTCTGGCGGCGGGCGATTTCCACCAGCGCGTCCAGTTCGCGGCAGGAGACCTCGTAATCATCGCGCAGCGACGCGTGCGAGGCGTCCATGAGCGCGCCGAACGTTGCCGCATCTCCCCGCCGCAGCGCCTCCACCGATTGCAGCACGCGCGCGTTCTCGGCGATGACGTGCCGCGCCCGCCGGTACGCCACTTCGGACAAGCGCGGCTTCGCCGACTCCAGCATCGCCCCATCTGCGTCGCGCAGCGCCCGAACGCCCAGTGCCCGCGCTGCCTCCTCGCACTGGGCGCGACGCTCGTTGTACGCTGAATCCACCAGCGCGCGCCTCACCATGGAATTGGCGACCACGATGCGGTACCCCGTCGGCAAAGGCACGTGTTCATGCTCCAGCGTGCGGCAGTCCAGGAACAGCGCATGTCCCGCACGGCCCAGCGCCGAGATGAACTGATCCATGATGCCACAGCGGTTGCCGACGAACTCGTTTTCGGCGCGCTGGCAGGCCAGGGCCAGTGCGACAGGCGACACGGACTCACCGGCGCTTGCCAGCAACGCCAGGCCCGCCGCCACTTCCAGCGCCGCTGAGGACGACAGCCCCGCGCCGATGGGAACCGTGCCCTGAATCGCCGCGTCCATGCCGCGCAAGGATATGCCACGCTCCGCCAGCGCCCACGCCACCCCGCGCACGTAGTTGCTCCACGGCGCGGACGCATCACGGGCGATGGCGTCCAGCGCGAATTCGGACGCCTGCGCGAAATCCACCGACCAGAGGCGCACCATGCGGTCATCCCGCGGGCGGAACACGACGCGGATATCGCGGTCAATGTCCATGGGCAACACGAAGCCGTCGTTGTAGTCGGTGTGCTCGCCGATGAGATTCACCCGGCCGGGCGCGCGCGCCTCATGCGTTGGCAATTGCCCCCACCATTCGCGAAACGCCGCGCGCGCGTTCTGCCGGCGATTCCCATGTAATTCCATACGCACTCACCCCATTAGCCATTCAGGATAGAATGCGGAAGAGAAGATGATGTAGACAGCACTCGTAACAAACCCCATTTTGTTATGAGTATGTTCTTGTAGCCGTTGCAGTCGTAGTCTTGTGGAAATGTGCATAACTGCCATGGCCTCATCGGGTTGTGTGGGCACGCGCATCATACCCCTACGGGTGGGTTCCCAGGCCGCGCGGGCGCTGGGGATAACTTGTGCACAGGCGGGGAACCCTCCGTGGGAGACCGTTCGCATCCCGCGCGGAGCCGACGGGTTGTGGATACCTGTGGATATCTGGCGCGGGTTATCCACAGACTTGTCGCCGCCCTACCCATTGCCCCCGACAGGCAGCCTCACCACAAACCGACTGCCCAGCCCTTCCACACTCTCGGCCCAGATTTTGCCGCCGTGGGCATCCACGATGCTCTTGCAGATGGCGAGGCCGAGGCCCGTTCCGCCGCGCGACCGCGCCCGCGACTTGTCCACCTGGTAGAAGCGCTCAAACACGCGGTTGAGTTCGCCGGCGGGGATGCCCTGGCCGGTGTCCGTCACGGCGATCTCCACCTCCGAGGCGGCGCCGCTTGCCTCCAATGCGGGCACGAGGCGGGCCGACGCGGTGATTCTCCCGCCGGCGGGCGTATGCTTCAGCGCGTTGTCCAGCAGGTTCGTGAACACCTGGGCCAAGCGGTCGCCGTCGCCGGTAATCGTTGGGAGGGGCGGGCACTCGCACGTGAGGCGAACGCCCGCCTGCTCCGCCGCGATGGACAGGCGCTCCACGCACACCCGCAGCACCTGGTCTATCTGTACGGGGTTGCGGGCCATCGTTACCTGGCCCGATTCAATCTTGGACAGGTCTAGCAGTTGCTCCACCATGCGAATCATGCGCAGCGACTCATCTCGGATGGTCTCCACGGCGTGGCGCTGGCCCGCTTCGTCGCCCGCCGCGCCGTCCAGCACCGCCTCGGCGAACCCGCGGATGGACGTGAGCGGCGTCTTCAACTCGTGCGAGACGTTGGCCACGAAGTCTCGCATGGTCTGCCTGGACTGCGAGACCTGCACGGCCATGTCGTTGAATGCCGACGCCACCTCGCGCATCTCCGACGGGAAGTCAATGACGAGTTTCTGTTCGTAGTTGCCCGCGGCCACCGCGTGGGCGGCCTCCGCGATTTTGCGGATGGGCGTGGACAGGGCGCGCGTGAGCAGGAGCGCGAGGAGCGTCGCCACGGCAAGCGTTACCAGCCCCGCCCACAGGAATCCGGAGAACATCTCCCGCAGCACGGTCCACGCGCTGCGCGCGGGCGCGGCGACGATGAGGATGACCGGGCGCTGGAACACGGAGGTGGCGGCGCTCACCTGGACGGGGATTCCCACGTACAGCAGGTCTGATCCGCCGGGGATGGTGAGCCGGCCGCGAATGTAGCGCGTGGTGGGGTCCGGGGCCGCCGACGCCAGTTCGGGGAGGGTGCGCCCTTCCATGTCCCCGCCTGCGTCCAGCCGCACCAGCCCCTTCGGTTCGGCGATGAGGATCCTGACGTTCTGCGCGCTCGCCTGCTCTTCCAACTGCGTCTTGATGTCGGCAAGCGCGCCTCCCTGCCGCGCCAGTTCGCTGACCAGGCGCACGGTGGGGAGGGCCTTGTCGGTCAGCGTGGCGAAGGTGAGTCGCACCAGGATGGGGCGAATGACGATCACCAGCGTTACGAATCCCAGCAGCAGGGAAAGCCCTACCACCGCCACGTAGGAGAGAATCAACCTCGCGCGCAGGCTCTTCAGCATGTCAGCCCTCTTCCACGAGTTTGTAGCCGATGCCCCAGACGGTTTCAATGGACGCGCCGCTGGATTGAATCTTGTTGCGCACGTGGGCCACGTGGACGTCCACCGTGCGGGTTTCGCCGTAGAAGTCGTAGCCCCACGCCTGGCTCAGGAGTTGCTCGCGGCTCAACACCATGCCTTTGTGCTGGGCCAGGGCCAGGAGCACGTCAAACTCCTTGGTGCGCATGTCCACCCGCGCCCCTCGGATGGTAACCTCGCGGCGTCGGGGGTCTATCACCAGGTCGCCGATGCGAATGGATTCGCCCGAGTCGGGCTGGCGTTGGGTGCGGCGCAGGATGGCCTTGACGCGCGCGACCAACTCGCGGGGGTTGAAGGGCTTGGTCAAGTAGTCGTCGGCCCCCAGTTCCAGGCCCACGATTTTGTCCACGTCGTCGCTGCGGGCCGTGAGCATAAGGATGGGCACCTGCGAGGTCGCGCGGATGCGGCGGCACACCTCCCACCCGTCCACCTTGGGCAGCATGAGGTCAAGGACGATGAGGGCGGGCTTGAGGGCGTTGGCCTTGCGTAGGGCCTCTTCGCCGTCGCCGGCGGATTCCACCGAGAACCCGTCCTTCTCAAGATACATGCGGGCCAACTGCACGATGTTCTTCTCGTCGTCCACCACCAGGATGAGGTCTTTCGTCATCTTGATTCCCTCCGACGGTGGTATTGTACGGCAGTTTTGGCGAATCATCAAGGCGCGGTGCGCCGAGATTCGGTTCCAAAGTCTGTTGGTGGCTGTCATTGCGAGGGCGCGGAGCGCCCGAAGCAATCTCCGGGGTGTGGGATTGCTTCGCTTCGCTCGCAATGACACACGAGGAGAGTACGCCTACGGTTCACCAACACAAGATGAAACCGACTCCCTCTGAGTCGGTTCCAAAGTCTGTTGGCATCTACCGTCATTCTGAGCGGCGGAGAGCGAAGAATCTCGCCCCTCACCCCAGCCCTCTCCCGAAGGGCGAGGGCGTATCACCTTCGGCTCATCATGACAGAGTGGTGGCGGCGTCCGGGACAGACCAACACAAGATAGAACCGAATCCTTTCCTCTGCCGCGTTTGATTTTTCGGCGCGTGTGGGATAAGATGAGCGCATGGACGTTCTGATTACGGGCGGAGCGGGCTACATCGGATCCCACCTGGCCGACCGCCTTCTGGCCGACGGGCATTCGGTCGTGGCGCTGGACGACTTGAGCACGGGCCGCATGGAGAACATCGCCCACCATCTGGGCAACCCGCGGTTCGTGTGGGTGCAGGGCGACGTGCGCGACGCGGCGCTGGTGGCGCGCCTGGTGGGGCAGTGCGACGTGGTGTTCCACCTGGCGGCGGTTGTGGGCGTGGCGCACGTGATCCACGATCCGCTGCGCTGTGTCCAGGTGAACATCGGCGGCACCGAGGCGGTGCTGGCGGCGGCCTTCGCGCATCGTCGTCGCGTCGTATTCGCCTCCTCGTCCGAGGTGTACGGCAAGAACGACCGCGTCCCGTTCCGCGAGGAGGACGACCGAATCCTGGGCGCGACGTGGATTCCCCGATGGGCCTACGCCGTGTCCAAGGCGCTGGACGAGCACCTGTGCTTCGCCTACGCCGACCGCGGGCTGGAGGTCTCCATCGTCCGCTACTTCAACTCCTACGGCCCGCGCATGGATGGCCGGGGCTACGGGAGCGTGGTGGCCCGTTTCATCTCGCAGGCCCTGAAGGGCGAGCCGCTCACCGTGTACGGCGATGGGCAACAGACCCGCTGCTTCACCTACGTCTCCGACACGGTGGAGGGGACGCTGCGCGCCGGCACCCGCACCGAAGCCCTCGGCCAGGCGTTCAACATCGGGAGCGACCGCGAAATCACGATTCGGAGCCTGGCGGAGATGATCCTCGCGCTCACGGGAAGCCCATCGCGCATCGTCCTTGTGCCCTACGAGCAGGCTTACGGCGGGCGCTTTGAGGAGGCTCCGCGCCGTCGGCCCGCCGTGGATAAGGCGCGGCGGATGCTTGGGTTTGAGGCCACGGTTTCGCTGGAGGAAGGATTGCGGCAGACAATCCGCTGGTTTGAGGCCGACGGCCAACCGCTAGCGGCTAACGGCTAATGGCTTGGGAGGAGAGTGAGCATTGACAGAGACAAAACTGGCCCGATACTGCGACAAGGTCATAGAGGCTGGATGGCTGGCGGCGCTCGTCGCGGTGCCGCTGTTCTTCAACATCTACTCCAGCCGCGTCTTTGAGCCGGACAAACTCACGCTGCTGCGCTCCATCGTCATCGCGATGATCGCCGCGTGGATCGTGGGCAAAGCGGAAACGTTGCGGCTGGGCGGGCGGGACACGGAGCGGGACGCCGCGCAACCGGGCCTTTGGGCGCGCATTCGCTCCACGCCGCTCGTGCTGCCGACGCTGCTTATGGTCCTGGCGTACCTCATCTCCCTGGCGTTTTCGCGCACGCCCGGCATCAGTTGGAAAGGCTCGTATGTGCGATTGCAGGGCGTCTCGGCGGCCTTCTCGTACATCGTCATCTTCTTCCTGATGCTGGAGCGGATGCGCACCCGCGATCAACTGGAGCGCGCCGTCCAGACCGTGATTCTCACAAGCGTGCCGGCCAGTTTGTACGGCATCCTCCAGCACTATCGGCTGGACCCGCTACCCTGGGCGGGCGAGACGGCGGAGCGCGTGGCGTCCAGCATGGGCAACGCCATCTTCATCGCCGCGTGGCTGCTCATGGCCTTCTTCGTTACCCTGTACAAGGCGCTGCCCATCTTCGGGCGAATGGCGACATCCAAGGAGCAAAGCCCCATCCGCGACGCGGTGCTGGGCGGCGTGTACCTGTTCATCCTGGCGATTCAACTCGTCGCCATCTTCTTCACCCAGAGCCGCGGCCCCTGGCTGGGGCTGTTGGGCGGGCTGTACGCGTTCGTGCTCATCCTGCTGGTGTCGCTTCGGCAGCGGGCGGGCGGCGAGCGGCGCATGGGCACGGGCGACGTGGTGCGCGGGCTGGCGGCGGGCGCGGGCGTGATGCTCCTCGGCGGCGCGCTCGCGTGGGTGAGCATCGCTCGCCTCAACTCGCCGCTGCTGGGGGTGGCGCTCCTGGGGACGGTAGTCATTCTGTCGTATGTGGTGCTCATCCTGTCGCGCGCAGGGTGGCGCTGGTTGTGGATTTCCTGGATTGCGCAGACGATTCTGGTTGCCGCGTTCCTCGTCGTGTTCAACCTGCCCCAGACCCCGCTGGAGTCGCTGCGCGAAACGCCGTACATCGGGCGGTTGGGCCAGGTGTTTGAGACCGAGGGCGGCACCGGCAAGGTGCGCGTGCTCATCTGGGAAGGCGCGGTCAAGATGATCGCCTCCAACCCGCTGCGCGCCCTGGTGGGGTATGGCCCCGAGTCCATGTACGTTACCTACGAGCCGTTCTACCCGCCCGACCTGGCCCACTACGAGGCCCGCAACCGCACGCCCGACCGTTCGCACAATCAGACCTTTGACGCGCTGGTGTCCACCGGCATCCTCGGATTCTTGGCGTACATGTTCCTGTTCTCCAGCATCTTCTACTACGGCATGCGGTGGTTGGGCCTCATCCGCTCGCCCAGGGAGCGCAACCTGTTCGTGGCGCTCATCGTGGGGGGCGCGGCGGTCGGCACGGCCCTTGCGCGGGTGCTGACGGGCGGGTACGCCTTCGTCGGCGTCAGCCTGCCCGCGGGGTTCATCTTCGGCCTGGTGCTGTACCTCATCGTCGCGGCGGTGAATCCGACGGGCGGCGAGGCCGACGCACTCCCCGCCGAGCGGAGAATCCTCATCGCGGCGCTCCTGGCCGCGATTCTGGGTCATTTCATTGAAATCCACTTCGGCTTCATCATCGCGGCCACGGGCACGTACTTCTGGGCGCTGGCGGCGCTGTTCGCCCTGGCGGGGTCCGGGCGCATCCGCGAGGTGGTGCAGGCCGCGCCGTCCAAGCCGTCGGTTGCGGCGCCCCCTGCCCCTGGGCGCAAGCACAAGCAGCGGAAGCGCCCACAGCCGCCGCGCGTATCGCCACAGCGAGCCGAAGACCGGCGCTGGCGGGAGTTCCTGGCCTACACGCTCATCGTCGCCCTGGTCGTGTCGGTCGTGGTGTTTGACTTCACATCCAACCAGGCGCGGGCTGCGTCCATCCCCGCCATCATCGCGAACTCGTTCACCAAGATCGGGTTGCTGACGGAATCGCCGCGCGGGTCATGGGCCATGGCCATGCTGCTGGGGCTGACCGTCCTCACCGGAGCCGCGATGACCTTCCACCGCGCGCGTGAGGCCGAAGACACGCCCCCGAGCGCAGGGTGGCTCGTGGGGGCCGTTGTCATCTTCCTGTGCGCGGTGATTCTGATTCCGCTGGCGGTGGGGTGGGCGAAAGCCGACCTGCTGCGGGTGGGCAAGGATGTGAGCGGGATCATCGCGCGGTGGTACATCGCCTTCTTCGCCCTCATGTTCGCGCTGGGGGCGGCGCTGTTCCGCCCTGGGCCGTCGCCGCAGCGATGGGCGCGGGTGGAAATCGCCTGGGCCTACGCGATCCTGGCCGTCGCGGCCGGCGTCATCATCTGGAACGCCAACGGCGTCCTCGTCAAGGCGGACATCTTGTACCAGCAGGGGTATCTGCTGGAGCAGGACTACATGAAGAACGCCGGCGCGCTCAATAACGAGCAGCGGCTGCAGGTGCTGGATCGGGTGCTTGGGCTATACAATAGCGCGATTCGCAACACCCCATCGGAGGATTTCTACTACCTGGCGGCGGCGCGGGTGCTTCAGCAGATGGTGCCGCTGGCCCAGACGCCGCAGAAGAAGCAGGTCCTGCTCAACCAGGGCATCGCCACGGTGGAAAAGGCGCGCGCCCTGTACCCGCTGAACGTGGATCACACGGCGAACATGGGCCGCTTCTATCGTACCTGGGCCCAGGAAGTTACCGACCCCGCCGAGAAGCAGGAGAAACTCCAACTGGCCTCGGACTACTACGCCCAGGCTACGCAACTCAGCCCCAACAAGGCGCATTTGTACAACGAGTGGGCGCTGGTGTACTATCTCATGGGCGACTACGACAAGGCCCGCGAGAAACTGGAGAAATCGCTCTCGCTGGATGCGCTGTACGACCAGACCTACCTGTTGCTGGGCCAGTTGTACACCCAGACGGGCGACTGGGCCAATGCCGAAGAAGTGTACCGCAAGGCGGTGGACCTGAACCCCACGGCGGTGGAATCCCTCAGCATGTTGGGGTACGTGCTGGACCAGCAGGGGAAAATCACCGAGGCCATTACCCAGAACCTGCGCGTGCTGGAACTGGCGCCGCAAGACTACATCAGCATTCGCAACCTGTCGGTGCTGTACAACAAGTTGGGCGATTACAAGCAGGCCCTGGCGTATGCGCAACTGGCCTTGAGCCTGGCTCCCGACAGCGACAAGCCGCAACTGGAGCAGTTCGTGGAGCAATTGCGGGCGCTGGCTGGGGGGCAGTAGAGAAGGCCGCCGCGCGGCCGAGGATCAGGAGCAGGCGCGATGTTGGTCTATATGCTCATCTTCCTGTCGGCGCTGTTGCTGGCCGTAGGGGCGACGCCGCTGGCGAAGCGGCTCGCCGTGCGCGCGGGGGTGGTGGACCAGCCCAGCCCGCGCAAGGTGCATCGTGTTCCCATGCCCCGCATGGGCGGCGTGGCCATCTACCTGGCCTTCATGGCGGCGCTGGCCATCTTCGGCGAATGGTTCCCCATCGCGCAGGTGGTGAGCATCTTCGTGGGGGCCACGTTGGTGTCGTTTCTGGGCCTGTGGGACGACCGCTGGGGCGTGGGGCCGCTGTGGAAACTGCTGGGGCAAGTCGGCGCCGCGCTGATTCTGGCCTTCTCCGGCGTGCGCATCGGCCTGTTCCCCTACGCCTGGCTGAACGTGGCTCTTACCGTCTTCTGGGTGGTGTACATCACCAACGCCATGAACCTGCTGGACAACATGGACGGGCTGAGCGGGGGCGTGGCGGCGGTGGCGTCGGCGTACTTCCTGCTGCTGGCGGCGATGAGCGGGCAGTACCTGGTGGGCGCGTTGGCCGCGGCGCTCCTGGGCGCGAGCCTGGGGTTTCTGGTGTACAACTACAACCCCGCCAGCATCTTCATGGGCGACAGCGGGGCGCTGTTCATCGGTTTTCTGCTGGCGGCGCTGGGCATCAAACTGCGCTTTCCGCAGAACTACGTCATCGTAACGTGGATGGTGCCTGTGCTGGTGCTGGGGCTGCCCATCTTTGACACGGCGCTGGTCGTCGTGTCGCGGCTTCGGCGCGGGGTGAACCCGCTGACGACGCCCGGCAAGGACCACATATCCCATCGGCTGGTGGAGCGGGGGCTGACGCCGCGCGAGGCCGTGCTGACGTTGTACCTGGTGGGGTGCGGGCTGGGGATGCTGGCGGTCTTCGTAACGCAGGCCAGCATCGCCGAGGGGTACGGAGTGGGCGGCGCGGCGGCGGTGATGGCGCTGTACGCGCTGTGGAGGTACGAATTCAGGCGGGGCCGCCGCAACGAGCGAGGCGAGGAGTCTGCCTAGCGAGCAGCGGTCAGCCGTAGACTCCTTGAAGAGGCCGATTGCTGACGGCTGACTGCTGTCCGCTGACCGCTACAGGGGGATGACCTGTTGAACGATTCGCTGGAATGCAAAATCGCAAGCCGTGAGGCGCGGGTCTGCGTCATCGGTCTGGGGTACGTGGGCCTGCCCCTGGCGGTGGAACTGGCCCGCGTGGGGTACGCCGTGACGGGCCTGGACACCAACGCCGAGCGCGTGGGGGCGCTTTCGCGGGGCGAGAGTTACATCGGCGACGTGGCCGATGAGGCCTTGCGCGCCGTGGTGCAGGGCGGCCATCTGCGCGCCACCGCGGACTACGCCGCGCTGGATGAGGCCGATGTCATCTTCATCTGCGTGCCCACGCCGTTCACGGCCACGCGCGCACCCGACCTGTCCTTTGTCCTGGGCGCGGCGCGGGGGATTGCGGCCCACCTGCGCGCGGGCCAGTTGGTCGTCCTGCAGAGCACCACGTACCCGGGGACGACGGAAGATGAGGTCTTGCCCATTTTGGAGTCGTCGGGGCTGAAGGCGGGCGTGGACTTTCACCTGGCGTTCTCGCCGGAGCGCATCAACCCGGGCGACCGTCAGCACACCGTGCGCAACACGCCCAAGGTGGTGGGCGGGCTGACCCGGCGGTGCGCGGAGTTGGCGGCGCTTCTGCTGGCCCAACTGCACCCCTCGGTGCACATCGTCTCCTCGCCTCGCGCCGCCGAGATGACGAAACTCCTGGAGAACATCTACCGCAGCGTGAACATCGCCCTGGTGAACGAGATGGCCCTGCTGTGCGAGCGGATGGGGATAGATGTGTGGGAGGTGATAGAGGCGGCGTCCACCAAGCCCTTTGGGTTCATGCCGTTCTACCCCGGGCCTGGTGTGGGCGGGCACTGCATCCCTGTAGACCCCTACTACCTTCTGTGGAAGGCACGGGAGTACGACTTCCACACCAAGTTCATAGAACTGGCGGCGGAGGTCAACCAGGAGATGCCCCACCACGTGGCGGCCCGCATCGGGGAGGCGCTGAACGCCCGGGGCAAGACGATTCGCGGCGCGCGGATTCTCCTGCTCGGTGTCGCGTTCAAGAAGGACGTGGACGACGCGCGCAATTCCCCCGCCGAGCGCATCGCCGAGCTCCTCTTGGCGCGGGGCGCGGACTTGCAGTACAATGATCCGCACATTCCGCGTTTCTCGGTGGGCGGGGACGTGTTCTATCCTGCGAAGGTGGTGCTGGAGTCGGCGCCGCTCACGGCGGAAACGTTGCGAGAAGCCGATTGCGTTGTGATCCTGGCGGCCCATAGCGCCTATGACTTCGCGCGGATTGTCGCGGAGGCGTCCCTGGTCGTGGACGCCGTCAACGCGACGCAGGGGAGCGCGGAGGGCAAGGTCTGGCGCATTGGGGCGCCGCGTGTCGGGAGGGCAGATGGCGAAGAAGGCAGGCAAGGCGCGCGGGGGCAAGGCTAATCGCCCGGCAGGCGCCCGCCGCTCCGCGGCGAAGAAGCCATCGGTCAAAGCGTCGTTCTGGACGCGCGTGGGCGAATGGGCCCGTAGACATCGCGCGGCCGTGGGCGGGGTCGGCATCCTGCTGGCGGTCGTGCTTATCGCCGTAACCTGGGCGGCGATGGAAAGGACAAAAACAAACATGGCGCAGCCAAAGCAATGGAGTTCACCTCCTCCGATGGTCATTGACCCCACGAAGCAGTACTTTGCCACCCTCAAGACCGAAAAGGGCGACATCCGCATCCAGTTGTTCGCCGACAAGGCCCCGATGACGGTGAACAACTTCGTTTTCCTGGCGCGGGAACATTTCTACGACAACACCACGTTCCATCGCGTCATCCCCGGCTTCATGGCCCAAGGGGGCGATCCCACCGGCACCGGCTCGGGCGGCCCGGGCTATCGCTTCGCCGACGAGTTCCACCCCGACCTGAAGCACGATTCGGAGGGCATCCTCTCCATGGCCAACGCCGGGCCGAACACCAACGGCAGCCAGTTCTTCATCACCTACGCGCCCCAGCCCCACCTGGACGGGCATCACGCCGTGTTCGGCAAGGTGGTGTCGGGCATGGATGTGCTCAAGGCGCTGACGCCGCGAGACCCGCGCACCAGCCCGACGTTCGGCGGCGACCGGTTGCTCACGGTGGTGATTGAGGAGAAGTAGCGGATGGCTGAAGCCCAGGCCGAGGTCCAGGCGCGGGAGCGAGCCCAGCGCGCCCGCATGACGGCGCTCCGCATCGTCGTGTTGCTCATCGTGCTGGCGGTTACCGGCCTTATCGTGTACTTCCGCGACCGACTGCAACAGTTCGCGGCATACGGCTACCCGGGCGTGTTCCTGGTGAGCCTGGCGGGCAACGCGACGGTGGTTCTGCCCGCGCCGAGTCTGGCTGTGGTGTTCGCCATGGGCGCGGTGTTGAAGCCGGTGCTGGTGGGGCTTGCGGCAGGCGTCGGCGAGGCGCTGGGCGAGTTGACGGGCTACCTGGCCGGGTTCAGCGGGCGCGCGCTGGTGGAGAACCGAGCCCGATACGAGCAGATTACAGCGTGGATGCGGCGAAACGGCGCGCTGACGGTGTTCGTACTCTCTTTCATCCCCAATCCGTTCTTTGACATCGCAGGCATGGCTGCCGGCGCGCTCAAGTATCCGGTGTGGAAGTTTCTCCTGTGTTGCTGGGCCGGCAAGACGATGAAGACGACGCTCATCGCATTGGCCGGCGCGCAGTCGGTTACGTTCATAGAGCGATTCCTCCACTAGAGGCCGGCACCGCCTCTTGTGGGAAAAAACAACAGCAAGGAGGCGACCTATGAAGGAACTGACCATCAGCGTCATCAAGGCGGACATCGGCGGGTACGTGGGGCATTCCGCCAGCCACCCCGCCCTCATCCAGCGGGCGCAGGAGGCCCTGCAAGCGGCCAAGCAGAAGGGCACGCTCGTGGACTTCCACGTGTCCTACTGCGGCGACGACCTCAATCTCATCATGACCCACCGCCTCGGCAACGACAACGCCGAAATCCACCAGTTGGCGTGGGACACCTTTGAGGCGTGCACCGAGGTGGCGCGCTCGCTGCACCTGTACGGTGCGGGCCAAGACCTGCTTTCGGATGCTTTCTCCGGCAACGTGCGCGGGATGGGGCCCGGCGTCGCCGAGATGACCTTCGTGGAGCGGCCATCGGAGCCGGTGGTTATCTTCATGGCCGACAAGACCGCCGCGGGGGCCTGGAACATGCCGCTGTACCGCATGTTTGTGGATCCCTTCAACACCGCCGGGCTGGTCATCTCCCCCTCGCTGCACGACGGGTTCAGCATAGAGGTCTACGACGTGAAGAGCGCCAAGGCCATCGTGTTCAACTGCCCCGCCGAGATCTACGACCTGCTGGCCCTCATCGGCGCAACGGCTCGGTATGTGGTGAAGGCGGTGTACACCAAGGCGGGCGAGATCGCCGCGGTCTCATCCACCGAGCGGCTGAGCCTCATCGCGGGCAAGTACGTAGGCAAGGACGACCCCGTGTGCATCGTGCGGAGCCAGAATCAGTTCCCGGCCATCGGCGAAATTCTGGAGCCGTTCACCATGCCGCATGTGGTGGAAGGGTGCATGCGCGGCAGTTTCTTCGCGCCGCTGATGCCGGTGCCGCTGCGCTTCGCCCAGACCAGTCGCTTTGACGGGCCGCCGCGCGTGGTGGCCCTGGGCTTCCAAATCGCCGATGGGCACCTGGTAGGCCCGCGCGACCTCTTTGACGACCCGGGCTTTGACCAGGCGCGCCAGCAGTGCAATGCGCTCATGGATCACCTGCGGCGGCATGGCCCCTTTGAGCCGCACCGCCTGCCCATGGACGAGATGGAATACACGACCCTGCCCCAGGTGCTGGACAAACTGAAGGGCCGGTGGGTGGAGATGAAGTAGGGGCAACGCAGGCGGCGGGCGACGCAGGCGGCGGGCGACGCAGGCGTCGCCCCTACTCACAGCACCATCAATTCGCGCGGGAATGAGGTCAGCGACTCCGCGCCGTCGGCGGTGATGACCACGTCATCTTCAATGCGCACGCCGCCGCGCCCCGGGATGTACACGCCCGGCTCCACCGTGAACGTCATGCCCGGCTCCAGGACGAGCGCGTTGCCTTCCACCATGTAGGGCGGCTCGTGCAGTTCCAGCCCGATGCCGTGGCCGGTGCGGTGGGTGAAGAAGTCGCCGTAGCCCGCGTCGCGAATCACGGCGCGCGCGGCCCTGTCCACATCCTGCGCGGCGACGCCCGGCTTGCACGCCTCCCGCCCCGCGCGGTTGGCCTCCAACACGACCTCGTACACACACCGGAGGTCCGCCTCCACGCTGCCCACCGCGAACGTGCGGGTGATGTCCGACAGGTAGCCGTTGTAGTAGAGGCCGCAGTCAACGGTGAGCAAGTCGCCCGCCTGAAGCGCGCGCTGCGACGGCGTGCCGTGGGGCAAGGCCGTGTTGGGCCCCGCGACCAGGATGGGCGAGAAGGGGATGTCGCCATCGCCGGCATCCAACAGCATCGCGCGCAGCCGCGACGCCAGTTCCCGCTCGGTGCGGCCGGGGCGTATCTCGGGCAGGAAGTCGCGGAGCACCTGCTCGGTGCGGGCGATGGCGTCGTGCATGGCGGCCAGTTCCGCGGCGTCCTTCCGGAGGCGCGCGTCCACGAAGATGTCATCGGCGGCGACGGCTTCCACGCCGGCCTCGCGCAGGCGCTGGAACTCCATCAGGCGCATGTGGAGCGATTCCGCGCCGACGCGCTGCCCGGCCAGGCCCAGATGTCGGCACGCCCGGCCCAGCGCGCCTTGCGGGCCTTCCTCGTCGGTGTAGGCGAACACGTCGCCGCCCACTGCGGACGCGCCCGCGACCCGCTCGGCTTCAAACGCGGGCACGACGAACGCGGGCGGCCTGTCCGGCGCGAGAAGCGTCAGCATCAGGCGCTCGCTAGCGTGCAGGGCGAGGCCGGCCAGGTAGCGCAGATTGGGCCCGGGGACCAGCGCCAGACCCGCCAGCCCTCGCGCATGGGCCTCGCGGGTGGCGCGGCGGAGTCGCTCAGGAGACATGCTCGGATTGTTCTGCATAGGTTCGCCTCCAGAGAATCTCAGAGAAGAATGAGCGTTGCAACAGTTTGTGCATGTTCGGGTCGGCCACGTTCAGGGCGCGCGGCTCGGTGATGTACAGCGCCAGCGACTGCGCGAAGTAGTCGGCGGGACTCCTGCGGCAGATGGGGTCCGGGTTGTGGCCCAACGGGAACAAGCGCACGATTTGCGCGCCGATCTCGGTCCACGCGGGGGTGATGCCCACACCGTCGGACAGGCGCGGCCCGCCCGCAGCCCCCATGCTCCCCAGCAGGTGATCGTACAGGCCGGCAATGGCGCGCAGCGCCGCGGCCTCGTCGTCCAGCAGCGCCCGCGCGGACACGAACACCCCGTTCGTCGCCTTGATCTTGCCCACAGCAACCGGCCCCGGCACGTATCCGGTCTCGTCCGGGCTGATGATGAAGGCGCCCGTTGGGGCATCCAGCAGGAACCGCAGGGCGCCGGCGGGCATCTTCGCCAGCAGGCCCGCGACGCGATCCACGGGTTCCCACTGGCTTGAGAATCTCGCGGACACATCGGTGGGTAGGAGGGACCAGAGGCGCGGGTACACGTGCACCTTGCGCACCTTGATTTCCTTTGTCAGGCGCGTCCTGTCCAAATCCCGGCGCATCCGCGGCCTCCTTGCCAGCAGCCCGCGATTATGGTAGCATAAGGTGAACCATTGTGGCAAACGAGGAGGTGCATCATGAGGCGAACGATTCTGTTTCTCGGTGGCATCATCTGCGGCGCGCTGGTGGGCGCGGCGGCGGGCGTGTTGCTGGCGCCGCAGTCCGGCGCCGAAACGCAGGAGTACCTGCGCAAGCGGCTGGATGAGATCAAGGCCGAGGCGATGGAGGCCTACGAGGCCCGCCGCAAGGAACTGATGGAGGAGTTTGAGCGGGCCAAGAAGGGCGTCCGCCCACCGGCCGCGGAGTAGCGAGCCGATTGCTGTCCCCAGGCGCGCGCGAAGCACGAGGAGTCGGTAGGGTCATCGGCCCCCGTGCTTCGTGTGTTCGGGGCTGGCGCGCCGGAGAGGGAGTCGGTTTCATCTTGTGTTGGTGAACCGTAGGCGCACTCTCATCGTGTGTCATTGCGAGCGAAGCGAAGCAATCCCACACCCCGGAGATTGCTTCGGGCGCTCCGCGCCCTCGCAATGACAGCCGCCAAGAGACTTCGGAACCGAATCCGGAGAGGGCGCTAGTTGTCCGGCATGAAGTGCTTGTCGTACTCGTCCTGGAGCATGGTCCAGTGCTTCTTCTCTTCGCCGGCCAGGTAGGTGAACAGGCTCTTCAGCGCCGGGTCGTCCACCACCTCCAGCGCCTGGGTGTAGAAGTCAAAGGCGGCCTTCTCGCGGCGGATGGCCATTTGCCAGGCTTCGGTCAGCTTGGTATCGCGGGTGATCTTCGGCATGTTGGCCTCCTACTTCTTCAGCATCTGCTCTAGTTTCCGGTACTGATCCGCCAAGAAGTCGGCGTGCACCTCTTCTTCGTCGCGGAGTTTCAGGAGTAGCGCCTTCAGTTCGGGGTCCTCGGCGACGCTGGCGGCCAGGTTGTACTTCTCCCAGGCGGCTTTTTCGTCCATCTCCATGATCTTGAGGAATTGCAGCCAGTTCATTCGTTCGTCTCCTTTTCTGTGATAGGATGAGGGTCAAGCGTTGTCCGCTATTTGGATGCCGAGCAATCGCGCCGCGTTTCGGTACAGGATCTTGGCTTTGGCCTCATCCGAAAGCGGCAGCGCTCGGATATCCTCTATGTTCCGCTTCAGGCTGGGCAGGCCGGGCCAGTCGGAGCCGAAGAGCACCTTGTCGGCAAGGCGCTCCAGTTCGGGGAAATAGGTCATCAGTTTCTGCGGCGGCAGTCCGGCCAGTTCCATGTACATGTTCGGGTGCAGCCGGGCCAGAAACGCCGCCTGGTCGTACCAGAACCCGCGGCCGCTGTGCACGAGGATAATGGTGAGGCCGGGGAAGTCCACAGCGACCTCGTCCAGGAGCATCGGCTCGCCGAACTTGATTTTGGCCCCCTTGAACACCGACGAGCCGGTGTGGAACATCACGGGAATCTGCCGCTCCTCGGCCAGGGCATACAGGGGGTACAAGGATGGGTCGTTGGGGTAGAAGTGGGCATACGTGGGCGCCATCTTCAGCCCGCGCATCCCCAGGTCGTCCAGGCAGCGGCGCAACTCCTCGCGCGGGCTATGCACCAGGTGCGGGTTGACGCTGGCGAAGGGGATGAGGCGCTCATGCCCGCGACAGAAGTCGGCGACGAACTCGTTGGTAACCACGCCCACCGTCTTGGGGTGCATGTCGGGCAGGATGACGGCGTGGGAGATTCCGCACTCGTCCATCAGCGCCAGCAGGGCGTCGGGCCGCATCAGGTTGCGGAACTCCTCCAGGGATGCGCCCTTGACAAGCGATTGCATCCACTCCACAACCCACGGGTGGTAGTTCTCGGGCTGCGCCACGTGGACGTGAAAGTCTATGACCGGCGTCGTTGCCATTTCTTGCCCCCTTGTGCGAAGCGTGTGGCCATCGGTCGCTGCAAGTATAGCATGTCTCTGCGGATTGAACAATCTGGGATTGTGTCCACGGATGGCGTGGATTGGGTGGATGGGGCAAAGTAGAGCAAATTGCCAACCTAGCTACCTATCACTTTGCGGAGCGACACAGGAAACAGGTTGTCTGCAACTCCGAGTAGAATACAGTTTGACAAACCAATTCACTCTGGAGGTCAACATGCAGAACAACCTGTCGCTGTATAATAAACTGCTGGACCGATTGTGTCAATGGCTGCCCGAAGAACGCATCACCCGCAAGCGCAACTTGGCCTTCCTGGTGACGGGGCTCTACCTGTCGGGTTCGGTCCATCTGTCCCTGATCGTCCGCAAGTGGCCGCTGAAAAGCACGTTGCCCAGCCTGACGAACCGCCTGCGTCGTTTCCTGGACAACAATCGGATAGCGCGCACGGAGTGCTTTACGCCCCTGGCGCGCCCGCTGCTTGCCACCTTTGCCCACGGTCCACTGGTGTTGATCGTCGACACCACGCAGGTGGGACGTCATTTCCGGGCCTTGGTAGTGGGGCTGGCCTACCGCAAACGCTGTCTGCCCTTGGCCTGGAGTGTGCACGAAGGTTGCAAAGGCAACGTTTCGGTGAGTGCGGTGATCAAACTTCTGGAGCAGATCGCCACTTGGCTACCGCAAGACGCTCAGGTGATCCTGGTGGGGGATGCAGCTTTCCGCCCCAGCGATCTCTTGCTTTGGCTGCACGAGCATGGTTGGGGCTATGTCATCCGCGAGCGCAAAGAAGTCCTAGCGCGCTACCCAGACGGGAGGTGGTTCCCGATTAGCGAGATTCAGATACAACCTGGTCAGACCGTGGTGGTGGGCTGGGTGTACATCGCCAGAACCAACCCCTTCGGACCCACTTGGCTCATCTTGCATTGGAAAGTGGGCGAGGACGAGCCTTGGATTCTGGTCACCGACCAGGCTGACGAACGTCGAAGCCTGCATTTGTATGCCAAGCGGATGTGGATAGACGAGATGAACGGGGACTTGAAGGGCCATGGCTTTGACTTGGAATCTACTCATTTGAGAGATGCTGGCCGCATCGAAACCCTGCTGTTGGGGGTGGCCATCGCCTACGTATGGCTGATCAGCCTGGGGAGTTGGGTGGTCAAACGGGGCTTGCGGCATCGGTTGGATCGCAAGAAGCGGCGGGACAAGAGCTACTTCCGCCTGGGCTGGGACTGCGCTGAGCGTTGTATGCAGTCGGGAAAGCCAATCCGACTCTGTTTCGTGCCAACCTTATGAAAGTGATAGGTAACTAGATTGGCAATTTGCCCTACTCTGGCCCATCCGTGTTATCCGTGGATCCTGTCCTGCGGGGGACGACCGATCGGTCGCCACTACGTCCGCTGAACGGTCATACTAGCGGAATGCGGACGAGGATGGCGGGGTTCTGGCCGCCTGCGCCCTCCTGCGGCTCGCAGACGCCCCCCACCGATTTCAGTTGCTCGGCGATGGACGCCAGGCATCCGATCCCCTCCGCCCCCCGCACGCAACGCCGCTCGCCGTGCGGTTTGCCGTTATCTTCTAGCGTGAGCGCGAGGGCGTGCTCGGTAACGGTGATGGTGAGAGCGATTTCCGTTGCCTCGCCGTGCAACCGCGCATGTCGGATGCCCTGGGTGGCGGCATGGAAGGCGGCCTCCGCGATGGGCATCGGGAGGTCGCCCACGGGGCCGCTGTGATCAAGCCGAATGCGGATGCTCTCCTCCGGCAACTGCTGGATGTAGGTCGCCAGAGCGCCCAGCAGCCCCTCGCTTTCTAGCACCGCAGGGCGCAGTTCAAAGAGGAGCAGGCGCGCTTCGCGGGTGGCCTCTCGGGTCAGCGCCTTGAGCGATTTGATTTCTTCGCCCACGGCCTCGGGTTGCGCCGACAGCAGGTGCTCCACGTGATCCAGCCCCATGGCCACGGCGGCCAACAGTTGGATGGGGCCTTGGTGCAACGTCCCCGCGATTTCCATCCGAATGGAGCGCGGGAGCGCCTCCATCTGCTGTCGGGTCTCGGCCATCGCCTGTTGCAGTCGGGCGGCTTCCAGCAGGGCCGACACGCAGGCCGCCACGCTGGCGATCAATGTGGCATCGGCGGGACGGAACCCGCCCTCCCCGCGGCGATTGAAGATGGCCAGCGCCGCGCGCTTGCCTCCGGGGGCCACAATCGGCACGGCGATGAGCGATTGAAGCCGCTCCACCAGGGCCCCCTCTACGTCCGGCGCGTAGCGGGGGTCCTTCTCCGGCTCGGCGCACAGCACCGGCTCGCCCGTAACGCACACGTGGTGCAGAATGCCCGAAGGGCGAAGGCGGGCCCCGCTCCAGTCCAGCGCCTCATTGGGGATATGGGCAGCCAGGCAGCGAAGCGCGTTTCCGTCGTCGTCCAACGACGCGATGAGGCTCCCCTGCGCGCCGAACAGTTCCGACAAGACCTGCAGCGCAGTGCGAAGGGCGGCGCGCGCGTCGGCTTCGGCCATCCACGTTTGGGTCTGGCGCAGAACGGCGCCCAAGGCCGCAATCTGGCGGTTCGCGGCATCCCTTCCCTGCGCGAAATAGAGCAGCCCGCCCAACCACGGCGCGATGTCCTGCAAGGCTTGGGCCGTCTGTGCCTCGTCGGCGGGGGCGACACACGCCGAGAGCAAGCCGATGGTGTGCTTGCCTGCGGCGAGCGGAACCGCCAACACGGTCCAATCGGCGCCCCGCGCCGTGCTGATGGGCAGGGGGCCTTCGGGCAGCGCGGTTGCGCCTCGCTTCGCCTGCTCGGCCAGGGCGCGCTCCCACGCGGCGACTCGCGCCAGGGCATCGGCAGGCCAGTCGCCTGTGCGCGCCTGCATCCCCGCGTCTCCCAGGCACATCAGCGACGCCGCTTGCGCCCCCGTATGCGCCCGCACGTCGTGTGCGACCGCGCCCAGGGCAGCGCGCAAGTCCTTCGCCCTCAGGTGCGCGACGATCTCGGCCCCCGGCGAGGCAGGGGACATCGCCTGGTTGGGAACCTTTGCCTGTTTCACGAGCACCCTCTCATGGGGGCGACTCCACGGGTTACGAACGTAAGGCTCATAGCGTGATATCCAGAAGCGTCTCGGCGATCTCGCGGAGCGTGTCGGCGGAGAGGACGCTAATCTGCTTGGCGATCTTGAGGTACAGGATATTGGACGGCTTGAGCACAAACTCGCGCAGGTCGGGCGGAAGTTCGTCCAACCGGTGCAGGTCGCGCATTCGGCGCTCCTCTTCGCTGGGCGCGAACAGGTCTTCGTCAAAGAACCGCGCGATGGGCACGCCGCAGGCTTCGGCGGCCAGTTCCAACTGTGCGAGGGGCAGTTCCTCTTCGCCCGCCTCGCATGCCTCCAGATGCTCCGGCGACACGCCGATTTCGCGGGCCAGGTCTTCCACCGACCGCGCGGCGATGAGCCGGGACTGGCGCAGCAGGACGCCCACCATCTTGCGGCGGATTTGCATGATGGGCTGGACCGGCTCGGCCACTTCTCGGCGCTTGGGCAAGGCGTGCTCGTTCCAGAAGAAGGATACGGGCACTCCGCTCAAGTGCGCCCAGACTTCCAGCCTGGACAGCGTGATGGGCTCCTCGCCGCTTTCCCAACGCAGGATGTCTTGCTCGGTGCAGCCGAACACCTTGGCGTATTCATCGGGGAGCCTGCCGGCACGCAAGCGGGCATGTCGCAACAGTGCCCCCAGTATCTTGTTCCGAATGGCGAGTGCCGGAGCGGCTTGCATTGCCCCCTCCCGTTTCGCTAGATTCGCGCGCCCTGTAGCCCGCGCACATTATAACACAATCCGTGCGCGAATTCAATACGTACAACCGAAGGAGTCGGTTTCATCTTGTGTTGGTGAAACGCATGGGGACTCTCCCCGCGTGTCATTGCGAGCGGAGCGAAGCAATCCCACGCCCCGGAGACTGCTTCGGGCACTGCGTGCCCTCGCAATGACGGCTACCAACAGACTTTGGAACCGAATGATAGCGGGACTCGGCTCCAAGGCGGGTTGGTGTCCGCTGTCATCTGGGCGGCGAAGCGGCGAAGAATCTTCCTCCTGATTCGTGCGATTCGTGCGTGGCCCGGGCACCGCGCGGGGCTAAAGCCGCCGCGCTGTGGGAAGAAGCCCCAGCCTCGGTCGCGTAGATTCGTGTGATTCGCGGTTACGGGCCTGTCATTCTGAGCGGCGAAGCCGCGAAGAATCTCGTGGGGCAAATTGCCAATACTTTACGTCATCCATGCAATCCGCGTTATCCGTGGATACAACCCTGGAGATGCTTCGCCTTCGGTTCAGCATGACAGATGGGGGATAACGTGCGACGCACCTCGGAGGTGCGTCGCACGTGGCCCTCACCCCAGCCCTCTCCCTGTGGGCGAGGGGGCGTGGCCCTCACCCCGGCCCTCTCCCGGCGGGCGAGGGGGCGCGGCCCTCACCCCAGCCCTCTCCCGGCGGGCGAGGGGGCGCGGCCCTCACCCCAGCCCTCTCCCGGCGGGCGAGGGAGCATGGCCCTCACCCCAGCCCTCTCCCGGCGGGCGAGGGAGCATGGCCCTCACCCC